>JAFVFA010000035.1 GCA_017475725.1 Spirochaetales bacterium | reverse complement strand
GGATTGTTTTCATTGTGGAGTCCAAAACGTACTCGCCCATAACAAGGCAATATGATATAATAAAAGCCGAATTGGTTCAACTTTTTTGAAAAGCCAAATGCAAAACCGATTCTTGCGAATAATAGCGATAAAATGCCTGTTCATACAGCAAACAGGACATTGTTAGGGAGAGAAAGATGATTCTTGTCACTGGTGGAGCCGGCTTCATCGGAAGCCATGCGTGTGTGGAGCTGATCAATGCCGGTCATGATGTGGTGGTTGTGGACAATCTGGTCAACAGCCATGAGAAATCGCTTGACAGGGTGCAGCAGATCACGGGCAAACGCCCCCTGTTCTTCAACGTGGACGTCTGTGACGAGAAGGCTCTGGATGCGGTCTTCACAGAGTGCGACATTGACAGCGTCATCCATTTCGCCGGCCTCAAAGCCGTTGGGGAGAGCGTCCAGAAGCCCTTGGAGTACTTCCGGAACAACCTCGACGCATCAATGGTCCTCTGCAAGGTCATGAAGGCGCACAACGTCAGGAATCTTGTCTTCTCCTCCAGCGCCACAGTCTATTCCGGTGACAACACCATGCCTCTGACAGAGAGCAGCAGGACGGGAAACTGCACAAACCCGTACGGCTGGACCAAGTACATGGGTGAGCAGATCTTCAAGGCCCTCTGCGTGGCTGATCCTGACCTCTCCATAGTCCTTCTCAGATACTTCAACCCGGTTGGCGCCCACGAGAGCGGCCTGATCGGAGAGGATCCCCAGGGGATCCCCAACAACCTCAGGCCCTATGTCTCCCAGGTTGCAATAGGCAGACGCGACCACCTGACCGTGTTCGGGAACGACTACGACACACCGGACGGAACGGGGGTCAGAGACTACATCCACGTGGTGGACCTCGCAAGGGCCCACGTGCTTGCAATAGAGTACGCCTCCAGCCACAAGGGATGCGAGGTCTTCAACATCGGAACAGGAAAGGGTTCAAGCGTCCTGGAGATTGTGCACGCCTACGAGAAGGCCTGCGGCAGAAAGATCAGGTACGAGATAGGTCCTAGGAGGGCCGGAGACCTTGCAACGGTCTATGCCGACACCGAGAAGGCCAGAAAGGTTCTGGGCTTTGAGGCCAGGTATGACCTTGAGCGCATGTGCGCGGATTCCTGGCGCTGGCAGAGCATGAACCCCAACGGCTTCGGGGACTGATTGGTTCGTGGTTTCAAAAAAAATATAGTTTATTTGTCCAAAGGGACAAAGGTTTTTTACAAAAAACAACGATGCATCTAATACTCTATAATTGTAGGCGTGAGAAGGTGCGATTTTTCTTGATAAATGTGACAATTTGTGATGTACTTGGAAAACAGTACACCTATGGTGTGCCTGAATGATTTTGATTTCTATTCTAAAACGGAGGAAAAAAGATGAAAAAACTGACAGTTATCATGTTGGTTCTTGCTGTTGCCCTGACATCAGTGTTCGCTTCCGGCGCCGCTGAGTCAACACCTGCACCAACCACCACAACAACTGAGGCAACTCAGGCTGTTGCCGCAAAGCCAAGCACATATGTCCGTGGCGATGATGAAGAGATCTACGCTGCAGTTCTCGGCGACTACGAGGCTCTCCTCGATGAGGCAAAGGCTGCTGCATCAGATTCAGAGAGATTCGTCATCTACGCAAGAGCTGAGGCTTATCTTCTCGATTCTGCTGTCATGATCCCGACAACAACACAGAACGGTGCCTACACAATCTCAAGGATTGCTCCAAGAACTGTTCCTTATGTCCAGTGGGGTAACGATGACGACAGATGGAAGGGAACAATCATCTCTGGTGATTCTTTCCTTACACCGGCAGAGAGAGACGAGCTCCTTGAGCAGTGGGCCGCAGCCGTCAAGGGCGAGGGCACATATGATCCTGAGGCTTACCTCATCTCCAAGGGTCACAGCATCAACAGAGACTACAAGACAACCTTCTCAACAGCTCCTGTCACACTTGATACACTCAACACATCAAGCCAGTCAGACACAGAGATCCTTGTCAACTGCACAGACAACCTGGTCCAGTACAACAACCTCGGACAGATGATCCCGGCTCTTGCAGAGTCCTGGTCAGTCTCCGATGACGGCCTCGTCTACACCTTCAACATCAGAAAGGGTGCAACATGGTCAACATCAGAAGGCGCTGTCTACGCAGAGGTCACAGCAAAGGACTTCGAGGCTGGTTTCCACCACATGCTGGATGCCCAGGCCGGACTTGAGTGGCTCGTCGAAGGCGTCATCACAGGCGTTTCCGACTACCTCTACAACGGCGGCAAGTGGGATGCAGTCGGATACAAGGCCGTTGACGACTACACACTCCAGATCACTCTCGAGTTCCCAGCCAGCTACTTCATGACAATGCTCACATACAGCTGCTTCGCTCCTATCTGCGAGAGCTTCTATCTTGCACACGGCGGAGTCTTCGGAATCGAGGAGTATGCAGCAGCATACGCCGACACCAACGCATACACCTATGGAAAGGCCACAGACGTCTCTTCACAGGTCTACAACGGTGCCTTCCTGCTCCAGCAGCTCAACGATGCATCAATCATCAAGGTCGTCAAGAATCCTAACTACTATGATCCAGAGTCCCAGAAGATCGATTCCATCACATGGATCTACGACAACGGCGAGAACATGGCTCAGTTCTACAAGGATGTCTGTGACGGTGTCTACGCAGGTTGCGGTCTCACATCAGCTTCCGGCACACTCGAGTGGGCAAAGGCTGACGGAAACTTCGACAAGTACCACTACATCTCAGATACGACATCAACGACATACTTCGGCGGTCTCAACCTCAACAGAGGAACATACGCTCTCGCTTCCGGCGCCTGCGCATCCCAGCAGACTGAGGCTCAGAAGATCGACACCCACACAGCTCTCATGAACAAGAACTTCAGAAAGGCTGTCCAGTTCGCATTCGACAAGGCAACATACAATGCTGTCTCCCGTGGTGCTGACCTCGCAACGACAAACCTCAGAAACATGTACACTCATCCGGAGTTCGTCCAGCTCTCTGAGGATGTCACATTCCAGGGCAAGACATTCGTCGCCGGAACAATGTACGGCGAGATCGTCCAGTACTTCGTCGACCAGCTCGGCTGCCCGGTCCAGGTCGCTGACGGAATCGATGGATGGTATCATCCGGAAGATGCAAAGAAGCATCTCGAGGCTGCAAAGGCTGAGCTCGGAAACAGCGTCAGCTACCCGATCAACATCGATGTCGTCTACTACAGCGCATCTGCAACACAGGTTGCTCAAGCACAGGCCTACAAGCAGTCAATCGAGGGCGTCCTCGGTGCTGAGAACGTTCAGGTCAACCTGATCGAGGCCACAACATCCGCTGACTTCTATGCTTGCGGATACAGAGCTTCAAACGGAGAGGCCGGTCTGTTCGACATGTTCTACGGCAGCGGTTGGGGCCCGGACTTCGGAGATCCTTGCACATACCTCGACACCTTCCGCGGAAACGGTGCAGGTTACATGACAAAGGTCATTGGTCTGTTCTGATCGAAGTTAGAGAAACCGACTTAATCGTCAAACAGATGGGAGGACATCACCATGGTGTCCTCCCATACTCTGTTTTTTGAATGAAGGTCCAATGAAGGCATTTTGGGCCTTAATCCGAAAAGGAGAACAGTGAGCGCGCATGGGAAAATACATCTGGAAACGTATATTCTTCTCAATTCTCTCGCTCCTCGTAGTCACATGGCTGGTAATGCTTCTTGTCTATTCGCTTACGGACAGAAGCGTCATCTTCCAGACCGATGACGTGTGGAACAAGAGAAGCAACAACGACCGAATACTCTACGAATACACCCAGTACCAGAAGTACGGGTATCTTGAGTTCGAGAACTTCACCAACTACAACAAGAACAGATGGCTTGCCGTCTATGGTGAGGACTTCGACTCCTCAGATGAATATGTGGACGCCAAGAACCTCATCCAGAAGGTGGGGGACGACTATCTTCAGAACCCGACAGTCCAGGAGTTCATCCGGACCTATGAGGAGAAGGGATACTCCATAGTCCGCCTTGACCCGATCAGATACACCACAGGTGCCAAGCAGCTGAAGCCGGGTGGAACGGGCTACCTTCTAGCAGTCAGGGAGAAGATGATGATCTCCAGACTCTGGGACTACGTCAAGGGCTTCTTCAAGGTCGAGACCACAAAGGACGTCAAGGACGAGGCCCTGACCGACAGATACATCCGCATAGAGAAGGATCCGTACGGACTCTTCGCTGTTGTCGGAAGCGGAACCACACACAAGTACCTGATCTACTTCGACTCGCATTTCCCATGGATCCACCAGAACTGGATCCACATGAACCTGGGAGTCTCATTCACAAGATACAGAGGCCAGGAGATCTCCAGCGTCATCACGGATTCCCAGGGTGACCTCAAGACCAAGAGGCAGCAGTATCCTGCACAGGTGGGCTCTGACATCTGGGCGGACACCGCGGCCAACTTCCACAGCCTGACATACAACACCGGAGAGCTCACAGATGCCCAGAAGGCACAGTTCCCGGACAAGTACACCAACGCAACATACAGAAGAACCGGTCTGAGCATGATCGGCAACTCGTTCGTGATCGGCCTGATAGCCACGGTAATCCAGTACATAATCGGTCTTCCGCTCGGTATCCTCATGGCGCGCAAGAAGGACACCTGGATCGACACCCTTGGAATGTGGTACATCATCTTCATCATGAGCGTCCCGTCACTGGCCTACATCTTCATGTTCGCCGCGATCGGAACCAGCGTCTTCGGACTTCCGTACAAGTTCGCAAACGCCCAGGTCCAGATCCTGGCCTACATCCTGCCGACCATCTCCCTTGCCCTGCCTGCAATAGGCGGAACGATGAAGTGGATGCGCCGCTACATGATCGACCAGATGAACAGCGACTACGTCAAGTTCGCAAGGGCCGAGGGTCTTTCTGAGCACGAGATCTACTCGACCCACATATCCAAGAATGCCATGATCCCGATCATCCACGGCATTCCCGGAAACATCCTGTTCTGCCTTACAGGAGCCATCATCACGGAGTCCGTCTACTCGGTCCCTGGTGTCGGCAGCTTGCTTACAAAGGCAATCAACGGACACGACAACGGCATAATCATTGCCTGTACCGTGTTCTACACGACACTTTCTCTGATCTCTCTCATCCTTGGAGACATCCTGATGGCGAAGTTCGATCCGAGAATCTCATTCGAATCCAAAGGAGGTAGATGATCATGGCTGTAATGAGAGAAGAAGATCTATTTACCTTTGTGAGCAACGACTCAATAGAATCGGAGAAGATCATAGCTCCGAGATACTCATACTGGAGATCCGTTTTCAGGGTTTTCTTCAGGAAGAAGGCCAACTGGTTCGTCATAGGGCTTCTGGTCATGCTGATTCTCTGCAGCTTCCTGATCCCGCTTTTCTGCAAGTACGACCCATATGAGAACGTGACCAACGCCAACATGTACAACCAGAGTCCCGTCCAGGCCATGAGGCTGACCGGAGGATTCTCGTTCAAGTGGATCCTAGGAAGCGGACAGCTCGGAAACTCCATCTTCTACGAAATCTGGGCATCTGCAAGGACATCACTTCTGCTTGCCACAATCTGTGCGGCAATCAACATGAGCATAGGTATCATCATGGGTGCTGTGTGGGGCTACTCCAAGACCGTGGACAAGTTCATGCTTGTGGTCTACAGCATCATAGCCAACGTCCCGTACATCCTGCTGATATCCGTTCTGGTCTACATCATCGGCTCCGGCTTCTGGAGCTTCGTGTTCGCACTGACCATCACGGGATGGCTGGGGATCTCCTACTTCTTCAGGACCCAGGTCATGATAATCCGTGACCGCGAGTACTCCCTGGCCTCAAGATGTCTCGGAACCCCGATCCCCAGGATCATCTCCAAGAACATCCTGCCGTTCCTTACATCGGTCATAGTGACGCTGCTTGCGACTGAGCTCCCGTCCTACATCTCCATGGAGGTCTTCCTGTCATACATCGGAATCGGTCTCTCCGCTTCCGTCCCGTCACTCGGAAGAATGATCCAGGAGGGTCAGGCGGCATTCCGCACATACCCGTGGGCATTCTGGCCACCGGTTGCCATAGCGGCGCTGCTGACCATCATCCTTTATGTCCTTGGACAGAACCTGGCTGACGCCACCGATCCAAGGACCCACATGTAAGAGGAGGAGAGCATGGAAAACAAAGAGAAGAAAGTCCTCCTTTCACTGAAGGATGTGGATGTCAAGTTCAACGTAAGAGGAAGGATCCTCACCGCAATCAGGCATGTCTCCCTGGATGTCTATGAGAACGAGTCGCTGGCCATAGTCGGAGAGTCCGGCTCCGGAAAGTCCGTTCTGACCAAGACGTTCGCGGGAATGCTGGACTCCAACGGCTTCATCAGCAACGGTTCAGTCATCTTCTCCGATGACGAGCTCTCCAAGACCACAGTTGTCGTGGATTCGAGGAGACAGGCCTTCCTTGACAGGATGATCAAGACCCTCAACGAGTACTCCGTCCTTGAGAGAGGAGCCAAGGAGTATGTCGCCATCGAGCAGAAGAAGCTCGACATCAAGCACAAGAAGAGCCTGACCCCACAGGAGGAGACCGACTACACCTCAAGGATCAACGCACTGGAGAATGACATCATCGACAGGACCAACTATGTTGTGACCCTGGACAGAAGGAATCCTCAGGACGCCAAGGAGATCGAGTATATCAACGCCAAGATCAAGGCCTGGAAGGAGCAGATAAAGGCAATCAGGAAGGAGAGGGCGGACCTCATCTCCAGAAGAGCCTCCGACTACAACGGCAACCGCGAGGTCATGGCTGCGGACGCCAGGGACATAGCTGCCCTGCAGGAGAGAAGGGAGAAGAAGCTCGAGACCATCGACAACCAGAACAACCCGTTGGGGCTGAGCGACAAGGTCATAGAGAGGAACAGGATCATCGCCTATGAGATCCTGCTCTCGATAGGGCGTTACCCCAGAAAGAGCCAGATAGTATTCACCAGAAAGCTCAAGAAGGCCTTCAAGCTTGCTATGAGTATCGGAGAGGACCTTGACAACAAGGAGGTCCGCAACCGCATCTTCGAGGTCTGCACCTTCCGTGTTGACTTCAGAAGCTATGACGAGGCCACAAAGACCCTCAACGGCTATGCGATAATAGACTGTGCAAAGGTCAAGTACACAAAGGACTGGCAGCAGATCAGAGGCTGCAGGATCGCGACCGTCTTCCAGGACCCGATGACAAGCCTGAACCCGGTTCTCACAATCGGAAAGCAGATCTCCACCGTCATCATGAAGCACCAGAAGTGCTCGCAGGAGGAAGCCAAGACAAGGACCCTGGACATCATGGCCAAGGTCGGAATCCCCGAGCCGGAGAAGAGGTTCGATGACTATCCGTTCCAGTATTCAGGCGGAATGAGACAGAGGATCGTCATTGCCATAGCCCTTTCATGCCAGCCGAAGATCCTGATCTGCGATGAGCCCACAACGGCTCTGGACGTCACAATCCAGGCCCAGATCATCAGACTGATCAAGGACCTCCAGCACCAGCTCGGCTACACCACAGTCTACATCACCCACGACCTGGGTGTTGTTGCGAACGTCGCCGAACGTGTTGCCGTGCTCTACGGCGGACAGATCGTTGAGCTCGGTACTGTTGAGGACATCTTCTACGATCCGAAGCATCCGTACACGTGGGCTCTGCTGAGCTCCCTGACGCAGCTTGCCGAGAAGGGTGACGACCTGTTCTCGATACCCGGAACGCCGCCGAGTCTGTACAACAAGATAGTCGGTGATGCCTTTGCCCCGAGAAACGCCTACGCAATGGCGATAGACAGGGTCAAGGAGCCGCCGATGATCCAGGTCAACGAGCACCATTGGGCAAAGACATGGCTGCTTGATCCGAGGGCCCCGAAGGTTGAGCCTCCGAAGATCATCCAGAATCTGCATGAGAAGATGCTCAAGAGCTACGTCAATGTCGAAGGTTGAGGAGGGAAGACATGGAAGAGAACAAAAGAGAAGTAGTGCTTTCCGTCCAGAATCTTGACGTTGTGTTCAGACAGAGAAAGCAGTCATTCAAGGCTGTGGACAACGTCAGCTTTGACATCTACAAGGGAGAGACCTTCTCCCTTGTCGGCGAGTCCGGAAGCGGAAAGACCACAATAGGCAGAGCCATAGTCAGGATCAACCCCTGCTCCGCAGGACAGATCCTCTACAAGGGGAAGAAGATCTCCGGAAGACTCAGCAGAAAGGATGACCGTGAGGTCGTCAGGAAGATACAGATGATCTTCCAGGACCCTGCTGCGTCCCTGAACGAGAGAGCCACAATCGAGTACATCATCTCGGAGGGCCTGTACAACTTCCATCTGTACAAGGACGAGAAGGACAGGATCCGCAAGGTGGAGAACATCATCAGAGAGGTCGGTCTGCTTCCCGAGCACCTGACACGCTATCCGCATGAGTTCTCCGGAGGACAGCGCCAGAGGGTCGGCCTTGCAAGGTCCATAGTCATGGAGCCTGAGTTCATCATTGCAGACGAGCCCATAAGCGCCCTTGACGTCTCCATCCGCGCACAGGTTCTGAACCTTCTGAAGAAGTTCCAGAAGGAGAGGGGGCTGAGCTATCTGTTCATTGCCCATGACCTGTCAATAGTCAGGTTCATCTCCGACAGGATCGCGGTCATCCACAAGGGGAAGATCGTGGAGATCGCAGAGACGGAGGAGCTGTTCGCATATCCTCTGCACCCGTACACAAAGAGCCTGATAAGCGCCATCCCTGTACCGGATCCGATCATAGAGAAGTCCAAGAAGCTCTTCGTCTATGACCCGGCCAAGGTGCATGACTACTCGGTCGAGAAGCCTGAGATGGTGGACCTGGGGAACGGGCACTTCATCTACGGAAGCCCATCCGAGATCGAGAAATACAAGAAGATCAGGTTCGGGAACCAGACCGAGGCTTGAATGAAGCTGAAGGTCAGTGACAAGCATATTCTTCTCAGAGCCATACTGACGGCGATCTTCTTCGTGATCGCCGTCGTTGCTTTCACTGTGGGTGTGACGAGCATAGGCAGGAAGGTCTCCGGATACCAGCTGATAGAGGGCAAGACGGATGCCGAGGCGCTGACCTACAACAATGCCGTGCACTACAAGTACTGGCTTGAGGGTTCAAGCAACCAGATAAAGAGGGGAATCAGAGGCCTGGTGGCTGAGTATACACCTGTTTTGTCTGCCGCTTACAAACAACTGGACCATCAGAACACCTACACAGGCCATGTGAGCATAGGAACCATCAACAGAAACCTTGGCAAAGAGGTCTCCGTGAGCCCTGAACTCTACGCCATCCTGCAGGATGCCTATGCAAGGACCCTTGATAGAAAGGGTTTCAACATGTTCGCCGGGGCCCTGTACGATGCCTGGCGTTCCATTCTGATCCTTGAGGACCCTGAGGACTTCGACCCTCTGGAGAACGGGGATCAGGCCCGACGCATCAGCGCCATTGCAGAGGCAGTGAATGACCTGGACAACTTCAGTCTGGAGTTCCTGCCTGACAACACGGTCAGGTTCTCGCTGTCTGAGGAGTACCAGACCTTCTGCACACAGTATGAGATAGATTCGTTCGCCCTTGACCTGAACGTCCTGAAGGACGCCTACATGCTCCAGTGGATAGGGTCCTCCATGGTGGAGAAGGGCTACAGATACGGGTACCTGTTCACGGAGGAGGGTCTGGCCCTGAACACCAGCGACAGGGGAACCCTGGGCTACGACCTCTATGTGCTTGAGAACGGAGAGGAGCGCCCCTATGCGTCAATGGACCTTGACGGGGTGTTCAGCGCCACCACCCTCACCGCATGGGGCATGGGCAGCGACTACGGCTACAGCATCGATGCTGACGGGGCTCTGCACTTCAGGAGCGAGCATTTCAACGTGCAGACGGGTGAGTTCTCCGAGGTCTCGCTCAGCCTAACCGTGATCAGTTCTGACATGGACCTTGTGGACACAGTCTGCACGGCTGTGTGGCTTGACAATCTGGGTTCCGAATCCGAACTGGATAAGGCCGCCCGTGAGCTTGAAGGTCAGGGCGTGGTCGTGTCCTATATCCTGCAGAGTTCAGTCTGAACGTAGAATTTCTTTGCGAAACGCCCTCTCAATGGTATAATTCAAGCATCAGGGGAAGCCCTGCTGGAGGTGTGTTATGGGAAGAGTCATCACAATCGGAAGACAGTTCGGTAGCGGAGGACATGAGGTCGGCCTGCGTCTGGCAAAGAGACTGGGATATCCTTTCTATGACAAGGAACTCATCAAGCTCACCTCCGAGAACAGCCGCTTTGCGGAAGGCTATCTGGCCAAGATGGACGAGCAGAGGCCAAGTTTCCTCAACGTGGGCTCCTCCAGTCTGATTTCCGGGGCTGGGGTCTCATCGTCTGCTGTCGGTGCCGTGAACCAGTTCTACCACCTTTCGCCGAATGACCAGATATTCCTTGCGACATCCAAGGTCATGCACTCACTGGCTGCAGAGGGTCCGTGCGTGATAGTCGGCAGATGCGCCGACTACATCCTCAGGGACCTGGATCCTGTGAACTTCTTCATTAGCGCTAAGCTTGAGGACAGAGTGGCAAGAAAGCTTGCCCTGGAAGACCACAAGGACATGGACGAGAGGTCCATGGAGAAGCTGATCAGGCAGACGGACAAGAACAGGAGCAAGTTCTACGAGTACTACAGCCACAAGGTCTGGGGCGATGCCAGGAACTACCACCTCTGCATAGACACAAGCGTCGTCGGTGTCGACGGTGCGGTCGAGATCATCATGAAGTTCGTTGAGGAGTTCCGCAAGAAGAACATCCTGCCGGACAAGTGATCATGGAGAGACTTGACCGCATACTCAGCCAGGCGGGTTTCTGCTCCCGCAAGGATGCTCTGCGCTACGCCAGAAAGGGCCTTGTGAAGGTCAACGGCGTTGTTGTGCGCAGAAGCGACGAGAAGATAGATGAGGACTCGAGGATAGAGATAGACGGCGTCCTGCTGGAGCCTCACCGTCTGATGGTCTGCATGATGAACAAGCCGCAGGGCTTCGTCACATCAACGTCCGATGACCGCAGCCGCACTGTGATGGAGCTTCTTCCGGAGGGCATGCTGCGTCAGGGCATCGTCCCTGTGGGGCGTCTGGACAAGGATACGGAGGGTCTTCTGCTGTTCACCAATGACGGGGACCTGCATCACCGGCTGATATCACCCAAGCACGGGGTCTCCAAGGTCTACTACGTTGAGCACGATGGCGATGTTACGGATTCCGATGTGCAAAGGGCCTTGGACGGCATTGTCCTGAAGGACGGCAGCCTTTGCAGAAGCGCCGTCATCACCGCACTGGGTGATGGCAGGAGCACCATAGAGATCCACGAGGGCATGTACCATCAGGTCCGGCGCATGTACGCGGCCTTGGGGCATCATGTGAACTTCCTCAGACGCATCCAGGTTGGGCCGCTTGCCCTTGGCGATTTGCCGTCAGGGGAGGTCAGGGAGCTTACAGCAGAGGAGATGAAGGGCCTGAATTGAGGTCCAATGTGTTTTCTCAGTTAAAACCCTTTCTTTCGATTCGAATCTCAACGATAATCTACCTATGAGAAGAATTGTCCCGCTGTTGCTTTTGCTGTGCCTGTGCACATCCGTTTTCGCATCATTGAACCCGATAGTGGACATAAGCCCGTATTTCGTCTTTGACAACAGCCCTGCTGGAATCGCTGAGGGCAAGAAGGCCTGGAAGACCTCCTCAGGACTTCAGAACTCCGACTGGTGGGAGACAAAGCAGGACTACTGGGTGGATGCCTTTGCAAGGCCTACCTTCATGAACGTGGGCTTTGAGCTGGACACAGACAATGTGGACATGGTGGTCACCGTTGATGTACTTCAGGACATCTTCGTGCAGATCCGTGACCATGAGCGCATGAACACCAACATCCCGTTTGTGAATGGAGGAGACATTGATCTGACCTTCCCACGTGTGGGATATGTAGATTACACCTCTTCAAACGGGGTCATCTACCTCTCCCTGGGTCGCAGACAGATCAAATGGGGGCCTGGAACCTACGGCTTCGCACTCTCCGATGCACAACCGTTTCTGGACAACCTCTATGCGAACATAGCTTCACCGATAGGGAAAAGCTGGAATTTCAGCTATGATTTCACTGCAATTGCCTTCAAACACTATTTGACAACAGGTGAAACTGCAGACGGCGCCCCACAGACGACTTTTGCCCATAGATTCTCGTTTGATAACCCCAATTTCAGGATATCATTTACAGAGCTCAATAACATATACGGCAAGGTTCCGACCCTTGTGGACGGCACTCCGATAGCACTTTGGCACAACAATTTCCAGGATGACTGCTCCAACGTCATGGTGGACATGGCCATGGAGGGCAGAATCGGGCCTGTAAGGGCCTTTGGAAGCATCGCGATGGATGATTTCAGCCTGAACGGAGAGACGAACAACCAGCCGACGGCAATAGGCGTCTCGGCCGGAATGGAGTGGAACGTGGTGGAGGGCGAGGCCTTCCTTGGAAAGGACTTCAGCAACTCGCGCTATGCAATCAAGGACGACACCTTCCATGTGGACGGAGGGCTGAACATAGCCTACGAGTTCTACTACTGCAGCACCTACATGTACAACAGATCCGTATCCGGTGGAAAGTTCACATCCAACTTCCAGGTCAACACAAACGTGGGCCCAGGCAAGTTCTATGACGATGACGCCTTCTTCCTTGGCTTCCAGTACGGGCCCGGCACAATGCTTCACAGGGTGTGTGCAAGCTACGAGCAGGAGAACCTGAAAGTGGAGGCAAGCGGAAAGCTCCTTATGCGCGGCTCCTACTACATAGACAGCACCTATCCTTCAAGTGACTACGAGGCTCTGGCTCTGCCTGGAGACGTGACCACAACCCTGATGGTCGGTGCAGCCTGCGAGTACTGCCTGCAGCCTGGACTGAAGCTCAGTGCCTCTCTGGACTACATAAGGGATCTGACACACAGCACACAGGCCTTCAAGGCCACAGCAGGTGTAAGCATGGCACTTTGTGAGATAGACTGGAAGACCCTATTATGACTATAACTGGACTTGATATGAAGATAGTGGTACTTGATGGATACACAGAGAACCCTGGAGACCTCTCCTGGGACGGACTCAAGGCCTTTGGAGACCTCACGGTCTATGACAGGTCATCGCTCACAGACCCAAACGATGCAATCAGCAGAATCGGTGATGCCGAGATAGTGGTCACCAACAAGACCCCGATCACAAGGCAGGTCCTGGATGCCTGTCCAGGCATCAGGTTCATTGCCGTGCTGGCAACTGGCTACAACGTGGTGGACGTCGCCTATGCCAAGGAGAAGGGGATTCCCGTCTCCAACGTCCCGACCTATGGAACGGACAGCGTGAGCCAGTTCGCGATAGCCCTTCTTCTGGAGCTCTGCCACCACATCGGGCACCACAGCAATACCGTCTTTGAGGGTAAGTGGCAGAACCACATCGACTGGTGCTACTGGGACTACCCGCTTGTTGAGCTTGCAGGAAAGACGATGGGAATCATCGGCTTTGGAAGAATAGGCCACAGGACAGGCCAGATAGCCCAGGCCCTCAACATGAAGGTCATAGTCAACGACTCACACAGAAGACCTGAGTTCGAGGCCGAGGGCTTCGAGTACGTGGACCGTGATGAGCTGTTCAGAAGAAGTGATGTGGTTGTCCTGCATTGTCCTCTGTTCCCTGAGACGGAGGGTCTGATCAACAAGGATTCCATTGCCAGGATGAAGGACGGGGTGATGATAATCAACAACAGCCGTGGTCCTCTTGTTGTGGAGCAGGACCTCTGCGATGCACTTAACAGCGGAAAGGTTGCAGGAGCTGCAGTGGATGTCGTGTCCACAGAGCCCATAAAGGCCGACAACCCGCTTCTTCAGGCAAAGAACTGCATAATCACACCGCACATGAGCTGGGGAGCCAAAGAGGCAAGACAGCGCATCATGGACATCAGCGTAGCCAACGTGAAGGCCTTCCTTGACGGAGAGCCTCAGAACGTGGTCAACAGGTAGGTCTTATGGGAAACAACATTGTTCTTGTACTTCTTGCAGTGATACTCATTGTTAATATGCTTTTGCTTATGACAAGCAACAAGCGCAAGGCCTGGATCACCAAGTTCATCCTGAAGGACTCCGCGGAGTTCGTGACCAAGCTCAAGTCTCTGAAGAAGTGAGGTTCTTCCTGGCTCCCAGGACCAGAAGGGTGAAGACTAGAGCCAGACAGATGAAGGTCAGGCTGAAGGATGCGTTGAGCGCAAATGAAAGGCAGAACAGATCCACCGAGACTCCGGTAAGCCATTGGCCAAGCTGTTGGGTGAGGCATCCGACCCCATTGAAGACTCCCATGATGGAGGCGTTCTCCTGAGGGTCCGAATTCTCCTTCACCATTATCCCGACCTGTACGATTATGGCTCCTGTGGTGTAGCCGAACAGCACATCACAGAGCATTGACACGCCGAAGAAGACAGCAGAGCTGCTCTGCTTGGAGGCTGCAAGGAGCAGTGTGGCCAGGACGTGCAGAATGCATGTCCGGAGGATGGCCTTTCCCCTGGTCTTGCCGGTCCTGGAGGAATAGAGCATGAAGAGCCTCTCGCAGTACAGGCTTGAGAGGATGGATCCTATGCTGATGGCTATTCCGCTCCAGCCTGAGAGCCTCTCAAGCGAAGGGAAGGCCGTTGCAGTCCACTTTGTGCACCACAGCCCCTGGTATGAAACAAGGCTTGGTGCCTGGATCAGCCACAGAAGCAGGGCGGAGACCAGAACCGGTGTGGTGAATGTGATCCTGAACGCATGGGCAAGCCTGGCATCAGATCTCCCCTGATTGGGGCTCTCCGTCCTGTATGCTCTGTCGGCAACCGCTATGTAGACTCCAAGCGCCAAGGCGAAGACCGCAAAGCCCAGGAAGAGTGAATCCATGGGCACAACGTTCAGAACCGCCTTCAGGGGTGCAGCAGCGGTGATGCTTCCCAGGTTGCTGACGAAGATGCCAAGGCCGTAGACCCTTGCATACTTCGCGGACTCTGTGAAGGACCTCTGCATGAAGTAGATCATCCCTATGAAGATCGGGCTTGTCCCGAGTCCCAGAAGGAACCGGCCAATGGCAAGGGTCGCCACAGTGCTTCCGTTGGAGAAGATCAGAAGTCCAAGCCCGGATATGGCAAGACCGGTCCCCACAAGGTTGCCCGCACCGGTCCTCCTGCAGATCGGTCCCACAAAGAACTGCATTGCGGCGTAGGGGATGAAGAACATGCTTGAGATGAAGCCCGTCTGTCCGGAGCTGAAGCCGTAGCGCTGCTGTATGGCAGGCATGACTATGGAAGGGGACAGCTTGATGAAGTAGCTCAGGAAGTATGCCAGATAGAAGCCCAGAAGGGCTGCGAGTCTGGCGTTTGAGGATCTTCGGTCAAGGTTGTTTCCCATAGACCTAATAATGTCCTAAAACGGGAGGATGGAGAAGATGATAGGATTGGAAAGTCAATCAAAACGCCCCTGAAGTGGCTCAAAAAATTGACAAGTCAATCAAAATGGTGAAAATACGAGTGATTTGATTGACTTTTTGTGAAGATGTACTCGGTTTTGAGTGTCCATGGGTCTGAGAGGCTTATGTCCACGACTCTGCCGCCTCTGAGTCCTTCCCTGTCTCCGGTCTTCATTCCATAGGCATGGTAGCCTACAGAGCCGCAGTAGGCCAGGTGCATGTTGCAGTAGATTCCGTCGAAGTTGTTGTTGTGGTCGTGTCCGCAGAACATTCCTATGACGTCTGCTCGCTGGATGGTCGCTGCGAACAGGCCGCTGTTGATCTCAGAACAGCTGATCTTCTCGTAGGCTTCACCGACCATCATGGTCTCCACCGGGTTCCTGACTATTGCGTTGAACTCGTACAGTGGCTGGTGGAAGCACATGATTGACGGGATCCTTGCCCCGTATTTTGATTCAAGTCTCTTGGACTCGTCGCAGTACCACTGCACCTGCTCGAACCTTATGAAGTCCGCATCCGAGCCTGTGGTGAGGCGGTTCGGGAGAAGGACGTCCTTCCTGAAATCGCCTTTGTAGTCCAATGGCCTGTCCATAATGTCCAGGTCCTGCATCGAGTCAAGGGCCCAGATTCCGAAGACGGGCTTGCCGTCATGCCCAAGGACAGGAAGGAAGTAGTTCCCCACGCCTGGAACGCCGTCGGGGCCTGACTGTGAAAGGCAGTGCGGGTATCCCCGGTAGATGGCCTGCTGGAACTCCTTTGGGAAGAGTGGGGTCTTGTCGTGGTTGCCGTAGACGTGGGCCCATGGGATTCCTCTCTCCTCCATGGGGGAGGCTATGTCAGCTATCATGTCCCTGCAGTTCTGCTCTGTGGCATGGCCCGCTATGTTGTCTCCGTCAAGGAACACCAGATCCGGTTCAGTCCGGTCAATCAGACTTCCCATGGCCTTGATCGTGTCCCTGCCGGTGCCGGGGGCGTGGTGGGCATCAGT
>JAFVFA010000034.1 GCA_017475725.1 Spirochaetales bacterium | reverse complement strand
TGCAAACGAGATTGCCCAGGTATGGGACAAGTTCACAGCAGAGCATCCGGATATCGAGATCATCAGAGAGGATCTCTTCAACGAGCCGTTCCACCAGAAGGTCGAGGCTTACGCAGCCCAGGGACAGCTTCCTGATGTCATGTATGCATGGCCAAGCGGAAGATCATCCACACTTCACACAGAGGGACTCCTCTATGATCTCACAGACCTTCTGAAGAGAGACGGCCTGTTCGACAAGTACAACCCGCTCTGCACAGCTCCACAGCTCGGCGGATACCTCGGAGAGCTTCCGAACGGAGTCACAGCAACATCCATGATGTTCGTCAATGAGAAGGTCCTCAGAGAGAACGGTCTTGAGATTCCTAAGACATACGACGATCTCAAGGCAATGGTTCCTGTCCTCAACGCAAAGGGAATCGAGGTCATCACAATGGACTGCCAGGATGGTTGGGTCATGCAGAGCTGCCTGTTCTCACTGATCGCCGGAAGATTCGGTGGTGCAGACTGGGCTGACAAGCTTGCTGCAGGTGAGTGGGACTTCGAGGATGACTGGTTCAGAAAGGCCCTCACGGTCGTCGACAACCTCTACAAGGATGGAATCATCAACCGCAACACACTGAGCATCTCCTATGGCTCAGGCAGAGCTGACTTCGCAGCCGGCAAGAGCGCATTCTACATCGATGGTGACTGGGCATGCGCTTCATTCCAGACCGACACATCAACAGGCGAGGCACTCTTCCCACCAGAGCTCCAGAAGACAGACGTCAGCCTGATGAACTTCCCGGCAATCGACGGTGAGATCGTCCACGAGTCCAACTCCGCAGTCGTCGGAACAGGTTGGGCAATCGCAAAGGACATCGATCCTGCCAAGCTCGAGGCTGCATGGACACTGGTCAAGTACCTCGAGGGCGAGTATGTCCAGACCTGGAGACTCACAACCGGTGCTGCATTCCCGTCACTCACATCAATCGATGTCGCCAAGGTCTGTGAGGAGAACAACCTCGAGCCGCTGGTTGCAAAGAGATCCGACTGGTATGGAAGAATCCAGGTTGCAACACCTGTCATCGACGGTGTCCTCGATCCGTCCGTCTACGAGGTCATCAACCAGGTCCTCGCAGAGATCGGCCTCGGAAAGACCACAGTCGACGATGGAGTCAAGAAGATCAACGCCGCCTGGAAGGCATACGCAGGAAAATAATCCGGAAGGGTTTCACAATGAAGACATATGGCGGGTTCTAGGACCCGCCTTTTTTAAAAGATGGAAAAGAGGATAGAGACACTTCTGACCCCGCAGATCATCTCTGACGGGGTCACATATGACAAGACCACAAGACTGGATGGTGCAGTCGGGACAAGAGCCGGTGGGGAGCGCAACTGTGTGCGCATAATGGACGGCTCTGCAGAGGTCTGTGGCAAGACGGTTGCCGAAGTGAACCAGGGACTTGGATACATAAGGCAGCTTGAGGTGCTTTTCGACGGGGATGTCCCCGTCTGTGAGTTCGAATTCGCTTCCCCCTCTTTCGAGTACAGGGGGTTCCACATAGATGTCTGCAGACACTTCATGTCTGTGGATGAGCTTAAAAGGATCATCAACGTCATGTCCATGGTAGGCTACAATGTCTTCCACTGGCACCTGACCGATGACCAGGGCTGGAGGTTCGGGGTAGAAGGCTATCCACTTCTGGAGAGCATCGCATCAGTCAGGGCAAACACGGAATACATCAAGCATGAGATGACTGACGGCGGCTTCTATTCAGACGATGACCTCCGGGATATCGTCGGCTTCTGCTCTGAACGCGGGATGACTGTGGTTCCGGAGATAGAGGTCCCGGGGCATACCAAGGCGCTTCTTGCAGCCTATCCGCAGTTCGGATGTACGGGAAATAAAGTTCTGGTTGAGCAGCGTTGGGGAATATTCGATGATGTCATCAACCCTGCAAGCCCTGATCTGTGGACCTTCCTGGATGCGGCATTCGGAAAGCTCTGCTCCATCTTCCCCGGCCCATACATCCACATGGGCGGCGACGAATGCCCCCACGGACAGTGGGAGACCAACCCCGAGTGCATTGCGCTGATGAAGGAGAACAGCCTGAAGGACGGGACAGAGCTCCAGGGATGGTTCACCAGCAGACTCTCAAGGCTGATATCATCATACGGGAAGAGGGCCATGGGTTGGGACGAGGTCGTTGACGCCCCTTCAATAGACAAGGACGTGGTCGTGATGTCGTGGCGCGGACTTGACGGAGCAAGAACCGCATCCTCAAGGGGCCACAATGTGGTACTATGTCCGCAGCAGGGCATGTACCTTGACAAGGGCTACACCTCGGACAGCTTCGAGCCCAGCCAATGGGGTGTCTTCACGGTGAAGGACTCGTTCGACATCGACCTGGGGATGCAGGAGCTGCCTGAGGACCAGAGAAAGCTGATCCTTGGTGCCCAGTGCAATGTCTGGACCGAGCGCATGGCAAGCGGAAGGGCAGTTGAATACATGATGTTCCCAAGGGTCTTCGCCATCGCGGACAACATGTGGAACGGGCAGTCCAAGAGTTGGGAGAGACTCTGCAGAAGGCGCGAGGCCATGAAGGATCTCTGCTGGAAGCTGAACCTTGTCTGCAGCCCTGCAGCCTGGGAGGAAAGGCCATGAGAAGAATCCGCCTGGATGGGGAATGGGAGCTCCAGGCCCTGAGGGTCGAGGAGAACAGCTACGATGTCAGGGATGGAAGCCGCTTTCCTATGGACATCCCCGGTTGCGTCCAGGATGCCCTGATAGAGGACCTTGTCGTCCCCGACCCATACTATGCAAGGAATGAGCTTGAGACTCTCTTCATAGGCAGAAGCGACTGGAGGATATCCAGAACCTTTGATCTGAGGAAGAGGGATGGAAGAACCTATATCCTCAGGCTGGAGAAGGTGGATACCATAGCAACCCTTGCAATCAACAAGGTCAATGTGGCGTCGTTCGACAACGAACACAGGATATACGAGATCGATGTGACGGATGCCCTTCAGGACGGTGAGAACCTTGTCGAATTCGATTTCACGTCCTCAGAGAAGGTTGCCCTGGAGAGGCAGAGCCGTCTGGAGCATCCGATTCCATGTTCAAGGTACATGCATGACTCACCTGCAAGGAACCTTGTCAGAAAGGCCCAGTGCAATGCCGCCTGGGACTGGGGCCTCTGCATGCAGACGATCGGGATCCATGAGAGCGTCATGCTTTTCGAGTGCGAGGATTTCCATCTGAGCTCCTTCTCTGTGATCCCAAAGAGAAAAGGCTGTGACTGGGAGCTTCAGGTGAAGGCCTTTGTGAAGGTCTTCCACGATTGCGAGGTCTCCCTCAGACTCCGCTGCGCAGGCAGGAAGATGGAGAAGGTCATTATACTTCATACGACGGATGAGGCCTTCTGCATCAACATGGAGATCCCCAGCTTTGCAGTCGAGCTCTGGTGGCCTAACGGTCTTGGAGACCAGCCTCTGTATGATGTCCTGTTCGAGCTTGGAGACTATGAATCAACAAGAAAGATCGGGTTTAGGACCATTGAAGTCAGAAACGGAATGACAATGGGAGGCAAGGAGCTGACCGTTGTGGTCAATGGCCAGCCTGTGTTCTGCAAGGGTGCCAACTGGATTCCGCTGGATGCAAGGCCATGCCGCATGAAAGCGGAGAGGTACGACTCAATCATACGGGATGCACGTGACGCGAACATGAACATGATCCGCGTCTGGGGTGGCGGCTGGTATGAGAAGGAGGCCTTCTACGATGCCTGTGACCGCTACGGCATACTGCTGTGGCATGACCTCATGTTCAGCTGCTCCACCTATCCTGCTGAGGACTGGTTCCTTGAGAGCGTGGAGAAGGAGCTCAGGGACCAGGTTAGAAGGCTTGGGTCCCGGACCTGCATCGCGCTCTGGTGCGGAAACAACGAATGCCTTGGCGCCCTTGGCTGGTACGAGGAGACAAGGGCCAACCTGCCTCTGTACCTGAAGGACTACGAGAAGCTCTACTCCAACTGGATAGACCGCATACTGGTTGAGGAGGACCCCTCCAGGATGTACTGGCCTTCAAGCCCATGCGCCGGGCCTGGGGACTATTCCGACAACTGGCATTCTGACGGGAACGGGGACATGCATTACTGGACGGTATGGCATGAGCGCAAGGATTTCGAGTCCTACCACAGCGTGAGGCCTCGCTTCTGCTCCGAGTTCGGGTACCAGAGCTTCCCGTCTCTCAGCGAGGTCCGCAGCTTCGCTCCCGAGGATGAATTCTCCATAACAAGTGCTGTGATGGAGCATCATCAGAGGAACGAGGAGGGCAACTCCATCATCTACGAGATGTTCTCCCGCTACTTCCGTCAGCCTGCGGGATTCGAGAACCAGCTGTATCTCAGCCAGGTCCAGCAGGCCTATGCGATCGGCACTGCGGTGACCTACTGGAGAGGCCTTATGCCATACTGCATGGGTACGCTCTATTGGCAGCTCAACGACGTCTGGCCTGTGTCCTCATGGTCCAGCATAGAGTACAGCGGCAAGTGGAAGCCTCTGCATTACGCTGCAAAGCGCTTCTACAGCACGGTGGCACCTCTGGTCTACACGGATGATGGCAGGCTGTTCGTCAAGGTCTGCAACGATGGAAGGGAGGCTTTCAGCGGCAGGTGCAGAGTCTCTCTGCTGGACTTCAGCGGATGCCAGGTGAGGTCGATGGAATCCGAGGTCACCGTCGGAAGTCTGGAGGTCGTCACGGTCCTGGAGGAGAAACTGGATGGATTGGATGCAGGCTCCTGCTATGCATGCGTCTCATTCGGAGGGGTTGAGGAGACCCTTCTTCTCTCAAGGCCAAAGGATGCCGGCATAGTGGATCCCGGACTGGGATATGAGGTCTCCGAGAAGGGAGATGTCTTCCTGATAACGGTCAGAGCAGAGAAGCCCGCCTTCTACGTTGTGCCTGACGCAGGCCCTATAAGGGGAAGATTCGATGATTGCCTCTTCACGTTGATGGGTGAGAGGACTCTTGTGTTCACGCCGTATGAGAATGTACAGCTTGAGGATTTCAGGGCCAATCTGAAGGTGTATGACCTTTATTCGGCCTTGAATGAAGGATGAAGGAGGCCCTAAATGGCTGATATGATTGTGAACCTTATGAACATACCGGATCTTGCATGGTGCCGGGAGAAGGAGAAAGCGCTTCTTGGTGAGGGAATCATCATCAGGAGAGCAATGGTCCCTGACATGTACGCCATCCTTGATTTTGTCGAGATGGTCGGAGGACGGTATGCAAAGGGTGAGTGCGCCGTAAGCTTCTCAAGGCAGCCTGTCAGCTGCTTTGTGGCGGAGAAGGACGGGGAACTCATAGGATACGCCTGCTACGAGGCCACAATGAAGGATTTCTTCGGTCCCACAAAGGTCCGTGAGGACCATCAGGGGAAGGGAATAGGAGCCGCGCTTCTTCTCAGATGCCTCCATGACATGAGGAACATCGGCTACGCCTATGCAATCATAGGCGGAATAGGTCCCGCAGAGTTCTACGAGAAGGTCTGCGGAGCCAGGATAATAGAGGGAAGCACTCCGGGGATCTACAGGGATTTCAGAAAGTTCGGGAAGTAAGGATGCAATACGGATACTTTGACAACGATAGAAGAGAGTATGTGATCACAAGGCAGGATGTCCCGGTGTCCTGGACCAACTATCTGGGGACGGAGACCACAGGGACCGTCATCTCGCACAATGCGGGCGGCTACATGTTCCATGAGGACCCCGAGACCCACAGAGTCACAAGGTTCAGACCTAACGGAGTCCCCCTGGACCGTCCGGGGCACTATGTGTACCTCAGGGACGCCTCTGACGGCGACTACTGGAGCGTCTCCTGGCAGCCGGTGGGCAAAAGCCAGGACGTGGCCACATACAGAACGCGCCATGGGCTCTCCTATTCGAAATTCGAATGCTCCTACAGGGATGTCTTCGCCTGCCAGACCATGTTCATCCCCAGAGGACACAGCTGCGAGATCTGGGATGTGACCGTCAGAAACGACGGCAGGGAGAGACGTGATCTCTCCATCTTCGGCTACTGCGAGTTCAGTTTCAACATAGTCGAGATAGACAACCAGAACTTCCAGATGAGCATGTACTGCAGCGGCACAAGATACAGGGACGGGGTGATAGAGTGCGACAACTTCTACAACCCTGAGATGTACCATTACTTCACATCGTCTTTCGAGCCATCGGGATATGACGGCGTCAGGGATAGTTTCATCGGTCTGTATCGTACGGAGACCAACCCTCTGGGGGTGGAGAGGGGGTCTCTGTCGAACAGCACCGAGCTGGGGAACAACCAGTGCGGCGCCCTTTCACATGACTTCACCATAGAACCTGGTGAGACCAGACGCTTTGTGTTCATCCTTGGTGTAGGAGACCTGGACGCCGGGCTGAGGGAGCGCATGGAGTTCTCGGACTTCAGCAATGTCGACATGGCCTTCCGGAGCCTGGCTGACTATTGGAGGCGGAAGATCGACACACTCCAGGTCCATACGCCGAACAGGGACATGGACACCATGCTCAACACCTGGAACCTCTATCAGAGCGAGACCAACGTGGTCTTCAGCCGCTTCGCCTCCTTCATTGAGGTCGGAGGGAGAACCGGTCTGGGCTACCGTGACACGGCGCAGGATGCCATGTGCGCCGTAGGCTCCAACCCGGAGCAGTGCAGAAAGAGGATCGTCCAGCTCCTGAGGGGACTGACCTCGAGCGGCTATGGCCTGCACCTTTTCGATCCCGCGGTCTTCGACCCTGACATCCCGAAGAAGGCGCCCTTCAAATCCCCGACCGTCAAGCCGATGCCGGAACCTGGCAACATGGTCCATGGCCTCAAGGACACGTGCAGCGACGATGCCCTGTGGCTTGTCCCGTCCATCTGCGAGTACGTGAAGGAGACCGGGGACTTCAACTTCCTTGATAAGGTGCTGGGCTATGCCGACAAGGGAGAGGGCACGGTTCTGGAGCACATGGAGAGAATCCTGCGGTTCAGCGCCGAGCAGGTGGGAAGCCATGGGATCTGCCTCGGCCTTAGGGCGGACTGGAACGACTGCATCAACCTTGGTGGAGGAGAGAGCGCACTTGTGTCCTTCCTGCACTACTGGGCCCTGGATGAGTTCATTGAACTTCTGAGACATTGCGGCAAGGATAATCTGGTGCCCTTCTATGAGACCATGAGGGACAAGGTCAAGGTCGCCTGTGAGAGGGAGCTCTGGGACGGTGAATGGTACATAAGAGGTTTCACCAAATCGGGAAGGAGAATAGGAACCCATTCCGACGCAGAGGGAAGAGTTCATCTGGAATCAAACGCCTGGGCCATCTGCAGTGGCCTGGCTACAGGTGAACATGCAAGAAAAACACTCAATGCAATAGATACGTACCTCTATGGGGATTGGGGCATCCATCTGAATGCACCCAGCTACAGCAAGCCAGACGACGAGGTCGGCTTCGTCACGCGGGTCTACAGGGGTGTGAAGGAAAACGGCTCCATATTCAGCCATCCGAACCCATGGGCCTGGGTGGCTGCCGCGAAGATGGGGGATGGTGACCTTGCCATGAAGTTCTACAATGCGCTCTGTCCTGCAAGGCAGAACGATCTGATAGAGATCCGCCAGAGCGAACCATACACCTACTGCCAGTTCATAATGGGGCGCGACCACAGCGCCTATGGAAGGGCAAGGCATCCATGGCTCACAGGCTCCGCAGGGTGGGCATACTTCGCATCGACGCACCACATTCTGGGAATCAGGCCTGACTACGACGGTCTGGTCATAGACCCATGCATTCCGTCATCCTGGGACGGCTTTGAGGTTGACAGGGCGTTCCGTGGAAGGAGAGTTCACATAGAGGTAAGCAACCCGAGGCACATCCAGAAGGGCAGGGCCGTCAGGATCCCGCTTTCGGAGCTGAAGGATGGTGCCGTCATAAAGATCGAGATGGAGGGCTGATGGTTGAGAACTGACTCGAGGATCATAACAAGGCTCTTCCTCCGACTGCTTCCTGTGCAGATCCTGTTTGTGGCCATATCAAGCATCAACTCCGTGATAGACGGAATCGTGGCCAGCAACATCATAGGTGTGCATGCCATGACAGCCATAGGGCTTTTCGGACCTTTGATGAAGTTCCTCGAGACCTTGAATCTTGTTCTCCTGAGCGGTTCCCAGATTCTCTGCGGCCAGTTTCTCGGCAAGAGGCAGCTGGAAAGGACGGAGAACATATTCTCCCTGGACATCTTTCTGGTGTCCAGCATCGCTGTACTGATCTCTCTGGTCTGTCTGCTTGCGCCGACTGCCATTGCAGCTCCGCTCAGCGGCAGGGGCTCCGATGTAAAGGGATTGTCTGACTACATCAGGGGCATGTCCTTCGGTTTCCTTCCGACGCTTCTGAGCTCCCAGCTCTCTGCCTTCCTGCAGCTTGAGCAGAAGCAGAGGCGCATATACATCGGAATGGGCGTGATGATGGCCATGAACTTCATCCTGGACATCGTGTTCGTCAGGTTCCTGACGATGGGGCTCTTCGGCCTGGGTTTGTCGACATCTGTCAGTTCCATCCTGTTCCTCATTGTTCTGGGGTCGTGGCATTTCGGAGGAAGGAGCATGATAAGGTTCAGCATGCACAGGATACGCTGGACCGATCTTCCATCCATTGTCAGAATAGGGATCCCCGGCGCTGTATGCTCTCTGTGCCTTGCCTTCAGAGGTCTGGCTGTGAACCATATCCTGATGCAATGCTCAGGAGATGCGGGTGTTGCCGCCATGTCGGCCATGAACACCTATGGGTACCTGCTGTATGCCATGACGGCCGGGGTGGCTTCCGCCACAAGGCTTCTTGTCAGTGTGTTCTACGGAGAGGAGGACAGGACCGGTCTCGTCCTCGTCATGAGGACAGCCATCAGGAAGGGTGTTCTGCTTGTGGTTGCGGTATCCTGCCTTGTGTTCGCCTTCTCCGGAATTCTGGCAGGAAGCTTCTACAATGATCAGAGATCAGAGGTCTACAGGCTGACCAAGGACCTGTTCAGGATTTACTCTCTGGCCATGCCGATCTCTGCCGTCTGCGTCATATTCTCCAACTGCTTCCAGAGCATATCAAGAATGGGCATGGTCCATATCCTCTCGGTTGTTGACGGCTTCTTCGGCGTGGTGCTGTCCGGACTGGTCCTCTGCCCGTTCATGGGTGCATACGGAATATGGTGGAGCCTTGTTCTGAACAACGTCTACACAAGTGTGATCATAGTGGCGCACGCACACATCAGAAACCGAAGGTTCTCTCTGCGCATCGATGATCTGATCGCATTGCCTGGATCCTTCGGGGTCCCGGAGGACAGAAGGCTGGACATCACCATCCACAGCAAGGAGGAGGTCACAGACACCTCAAGGCTGGTGATGGACTTCTGCAGAGATCAGGGCATAGACCGGAGAAGGTCCTACTATGCAGGTCTCTGTCTTGAGGAGATGGCCTCCAACATAGTGGAGCATGGCTTCGATGGGAAGGGCAGCCATTCCATAGACGTCAGGGTTGTGCACAAGGATGATGATCTGCTACTCAGGATCAAGGATGACTGCCGGGCATTCAACCCTGAGGAGAAGATGAGGCTTCTGGACCCGGAGGACATCACGCACAACATAGGGCTCAGGATGGTGCATGGTCTTGCAAAGGAGACCTTCTACTCGAATGTGCTTGGGCTCAACATCTTCACAATGACCATCTGAACGGTTTATCATTGGCCAGACTTGGATTGGGGGTTTCAGATGAGGGAAAGACCATTTGGCAGGACCGGTAGAAAGGTCTCTGAGATAGGACTTGGGACATGGCAGCTCGGAACCGGTTGGGGCAACCCGTTCAACCACGAGGAGGCCATCAGGATCCTTGAGGCTGCAGACAGAAGCGGCATCACGTTCATAGACACAGCGGATGTCTACAACGGAGGCCAGAGCGAGAGCGCCATTGGAGACTACATAAGCGCACATCCTGACCGCTTCTACATAACGACGAAGTGCGGCCGCAGGCTCAATCCCCATGTGGACGGAAGCTACACCCCTCAGGCCATCAGAGGCTTCGTGGAGGACAGCATCACAAGATTGAAGTCAGACCATCTGGACATGGTGCTTCTCCACTGTCCTCCTACATCTGTGTTCAGGCGTGATGACATCTTCGCTGAGCTGGACAGACTCAAGAGGGACGGAAAGGTCTCAGACTACGGGGTCAGCATAGAGAAGGTTGAAGAGGGGCTTCAGGCAATGGAGTACGACATCTCTGCAATAGAGGTCATATTCAACATGTTCAGGCTCAAGCCGTTGGATGAACTTTTCCCGAAAGCACAGAGGAACAATGTCGGAATAATAGCCCGTGTCCCGCTTGCAAGTGGAATTCTCACAGGGAAGTACACAGCGGAGACCACATTCAGAGCCAAGGATCACAGGTCCTACAACAGGGAGGGAAAGTCGTTCGACAAGGGCGAGACCTTCTCCGGCGTGCCATATGGCCTTGGACTTGAGTGTGCGGAGGAGATTAAGAGGATATTCGGCACAGACGACATCGCACCGATCGCCATCAAGTGGATTCTCATGCATGAGGCTGTAAGTGTGGTCATACCTGGAGCCAGCAAGGCAGAGCAGCTGGAGGCGAACATCAGGGCTGCAGAGCTTCCGGATCTCTCCTCCGAGCAGATGATGAAGGTCAGAGAGCTCTACGATTCTAAGCTCAGGGACCTGATCCACCCGCAGTGGTGAGCATTGTAGCCTAGATTCTCCCTTTGTTGTATCCTTTTGGCTATGAAGGTTTATGTTGTCAGACACGGACAGAGCGAGACCAACCTCTCCGGCAAGAGGGCTGGACAGACGGATGTGAAACTCACAGACCAGGGTTATAAGGATGCAATGGAGGCAAGGCGTAAGCTTTGCGGAATCAGGTTTGACAGGGTCTTCTCCAGCGACCTTGTCCGTGCGGTCGAAACCGCAAGGACCGCCATCCCAGGGGTGGAGCCCGAGACGGTGAGGGAACTCAGGGAGATTGACGTCGGTAGGATAGCCGGCAACACAAACGCGGAATGCAGAGCCATCTTCGGGGAACTCTTTGCCGAATACTATCCGAAGCACAACTACATCCCGTTTGGAGGAGAGGACCTTCCCATGCTGAAGGCCCGAGTCTTCAGATTCATGGAATCACTTGAGTCCATCGAGGGCTGCGAGAACATTGCCGTCTTCGCCCATGGCGGAAGCATAAGGGCCATGCTCTGCTATGCCTTCGGCGCTGATCTGGGATGGGAGAAGTTTCATACGGACAACTGTGGAGTCTCCGTCCTCGAATACAGGGACGGCTTCTGGAGCGTCTGGTCCGTCAATCGCTGAAGTTGCCCAAGGGCTTTCATTTTTCCTTCCCATACTCTAAGATGGTTCTGCTGAAAGGAGAGTTGAATGAAGAAGTTTATCGTTTCGCTTTTGTTGTTTCCATTGGCGTTCTGCGCCTTTGCCAAGGGTATTTCAGAGGATGTCTCCAGCCTTAGCGTCGCAGCTCCAAGCGGTGCTCCGGCGATAGCTCTGGCATCACTTGCGGTTGATAACCCTGACCAGTACACATTCGTGGCTGCGGAGACCATATCCGCCGAGTTCGCGAACTCCAGATCAGACTTCATCATCGCCCCGATCAATGCAGGGGCCAAGCTCTACAGGATGGGGAAGTCCACCTACAAGCTTGGAGCGGTTGTGTCATGGGGCAATCTGTTCATAGCATCCCAGAGGGCGGACTTCAAGCTCGAGGACATCAATGGTGCGGAGATAGTGCTGTTCGGGGAGAACACGATCAATGCCTCAATTGCGCTCTATTCACTGGAAAGGAACGGCATTGTCCCTGCCAAGGTTTCCTATCTCGGTTCCGCCGCGAACACTCAGCAGCTCCTGCTCTCGGATCCGCAGGCAATCGTCATGACCGCCGAGCCGGCACTTACCGCGGCCAGGAACAAGAATCCCGGAATCACCGGCATCTCGGTGAACTCCATCTATGGGGATTCCGGCTTCACTCAGGCGGGACTGTTCGTCAAGGCTGAACTGGCCCAGAGCAGTCCGGAGGTCGTCGATGCCTACCTTGCACTTCTGAAGGAGTCATGCGACAGGTGCGAAACGGATCTCGAGGCCGTTGCCGAGGCGGCGGTGAAACTTGAGATTCTGCCGAACGTGAAGGTCGCAACCAGTGCGATCCCGAACTGTGCGGTGCGCTTTGTCCCGGCCCTGGATGCCAAGGCGCAGGTCGAGGCCACAGCGAACATCGATCTCAAGCAGTTCGGTGGTGCAGTCCCATCGGACGATTTCTACTATGGGGCAGAATAAGAGACCATACGAACCATTGGCATTGTTCCTCGGGGTTGTCCTGATCGGCTGCCTTGTCCAGGCTGCGGGCTGGCTCAAGGGTGACAGGCTTGTGTTCCCAGGCGTCTTCGAGATTCTGAAGGCCTTCTTCAGGCTTCTGGGTGACAGGCAGACATATGCAAAGATCCTTGTCACCCTGAGGCATCTGCTCATTTCGGTCCTGGTCTCGTCTGCACTTGGGGTGGCCATAGGGATCGCCGAGGGCTCAAACCGTTTTCTCAGGTCGCTTCTCAGGCCTCTGATGGCACTTCTCCGCTTTGTCCCGATGGTCATCATGGTCGTGGTGATCATGGTGCTTACAAAGTATGAGCGGGTGCCTGTGATTGCGACATCCATGTTCCTGGTTCCTCTGATCGCCGAGGCGGCATGTCAGGGCGTGCTTGAGCTGGACAGGGATCTTCTCGATGTATACAGACTGGAGGGGGATCTGAGCTTCAGAGTGGTCCGGATGGTCCATCTTCCCCTGATGGCAGGCTACCTGAGACAGGCATTCATCAATGCCGTCGGCCTTGGGATGAAGATAGTAGTCTCCACCGAATACCTGGTGCAGACAAGGAACTCGCTTGGCAAGGCCATCTACAGCAGCAGCTACTTCAACGAGTATCAGGACATCTATGCCTACGCCCTTGTGATGATAGTCCTGGTCCTGCTTGTCAGCGAGCTTCCGTCTTTGCTCGCAAAGCTTTCAAAACGCCGTTGAAAACATGATATAATGCCGACATGGCAAACAACAAAGGCGTAAGCATCATCTTCCCCGACGGAAGCTACGAGAAGTGCAGGGTTCTCTCCGACACAGCAGTCCATGACCTGGGGCTTGATACCATATGCACCAGACTCTCCGAGAAGGTGAATGAGCAGAACCTGATCCTGAACATAATGACCAGAATCACCGATGACCCAAGTGTCATACAGTTCAGGCTGGATGTGTTCGAGGACATATACAACAACCCCGGCTTCAGGAACCGCATGCTGGAGATCCTTGACAGGATAGACTTCCTGAGGGACTACGGCAGCTTCCGCCGCGACAACGGGGAGACTTCCGGGACATGGGACCTTGTACACAGACTTGAGGAGATCCGGGATTACATCGGCTATGTCGAAGCCTTGCGGAAATGCCTTGGTGATGCCTCTCTGAAATCACAGGGACTGAAGGATCTGAAGGCCTACATTGACGGAATATATGAAGATAACGGCTTCTCTGAACTGAAGAAGGACATCGCATCGCTCAAGGCAAGCACCTCAAATCTGAAAAGTGTGACCCTTGGTATAAACCTGAACGAGAGGTTCGAGGCCAGGGAGA
>JAFVFA010000033.1 GCA_017475725.1 Spirochaetales bacterium | reverse complement strand
CTGCCCCGAATTCTTCCAGGAGCTTCATTGTGCTGGAGGCGGATACATGTGCAAAGAATGCAATCTGTCTTCTGATTTCTCCTTCTGGCAGCAATCCCTCGAAGAAGGGAAGGCATTCCTTCTCTGCATAGGTTCTGGAGATGTCTCTCAAGCTTATTGAGATCGGAGCTTGGGCTAGTTCTGTGTACGAGAACACGATCCCCCTTTCCTTAGTCGTCTCAAGTTTGCCGATATGGACACCTTTGTAGTACACATTCAATTGCATCAGCGTTCTCCGATGTATAGATTCAGCGCAAGCATTGAAAGCACCGCCAAGGCCTTGCTGAACTGGATGGTGGGCTTTCCTCTCTCCAGATCCGAGATGAATCTGATTCCCGTGTTGCAGTACATGGCAAGCTCTGACTGGGTCATCCCCAGAGCCTTTCTCCTGTCCTTTATTGCTTTCCCCAATTCCTCTGTATTCAGTATTCTTGTCATGTCTTCATGATATCATACCGAGCGGTAAAAACAAACTGAAATTATGGGCTTTATTACCGATAGGGAAAAAATATTGCACTGCTCGTTATTTTTTTACCGAGCGGTAATGCCAGAGAAATTTGTTGCGCTATGTTGCGTCATGCTGTAGCTTTTAGGTAGGGAAACTGCCTGGGGAAGTTCGATGGGAGATTTTGTATGAGCATGAAACAAGCCATCGCATTGCTGCTCTATGCCTTTGATGTGGCTCTATGTCTTTTCAACATCAAGAGAAAGAACTCGCGCGTCTACACCGCCACAAAACCCTTTCTGATGCCGCTTCTGCTTGCAGTGTACCTTCTGTTCCTCCCGGAAGGGGCAATGGGCCGGAACAGCCAGATCCTTGTTGTGCTTGCTCTGGGTTTCCACACCTTGGGGGACATCTTCCTGCTGTTCCCTAGGAACAGGAGCAGGCAGATGTTCTACCTTGGCATGCTGTGCTTCTTTGTGGGCCACATATCATATGCGCTCTGGTTTGCAAAGGCTGATATTGGACATTCGGCCAAAGCCGCGGTTGTGGCCGTATTCGTGGCACTTGCATTCCAGTACATGATCTTCAGACAGCTGGTCCTTGGCCCCAGAAAGTATGCACCGAAATTGATGCCCTATACCTTTGGTCTAATGGCTGTTTTTGTGAGCATTGCCTCAACATTGGGCCATGGTTCGCCTGTCTATGCCACCTTGCTCTCTCTTGTTGGAATCGCTCTGTTCACGTTCTCGGATTTCTGCATAATGAGGCGCATGGTTCGCCTTCCTCTGTTCGGGCAGATGACTGTGATGAGCACTTACATACTTGGACAGAGCCTGATAATTGCAGGGATGCTGCTGATGCAGAAAGTCTGAATCAGCGCTTCAGGGCAAGTTTGATGAATTCCTTCGGGGAGATTGCCTGAACCGGGGAGAATTCGAAATCCCTCAGATTTCTTGTCACGATATAGTCGCACCGGTTTCTTGCCGCTGCCTGCTGTATGACAGCATCCTCATAGTCTGCAGTCTGCGATCTCATGGCATTGATGCAGTCCTCTCCGTTGACATCAAGAACCCCTACGAGGTTCAGCCATGTTTCAAGGGTGGTCCTTACCACGCTTTCATCATGGAAATGCCGGTGGAGTATGTAGTGCAGGTCACAAACGGAATTGGCGGAGAGGAAGCCCTCGGTCAGACCTCCCGCACAGAGTGTGAACACTTTTGCGGCATCGTCCTGGAAATCCTGACGGTTTGTCATCAGATCCAGTGCGATGTTCGTATCGATCAGGACTTTCATAGGTATTTCCCGGAAAGCCTTTCCTCCCTGTAGTCCTTTACCGTCTTCCCTTCGTCAGGCAGTATTCCCCGAAGCGAGTCGATCAGGTCGGTCCTTTTTGATTGCGGAGACGAAAGGACTGCGATGTTCTTTCCGTTCTTGGAGATGAAAATGGTCTCCGTTGCCGCAAGTGCCAGATAATAGCCGAGATTCGATTTCAGTTGGGTTGCAGTGATGGACACGTTTTTCTCCTTTGTGTACGATTTATCATAGTGGATTCCGTACGAAATGTAAACATTCACAGTACGATAACCTGTTTGGCATCGGCAGGCGGGAGGCTTCGGGGCAGCCAGAAGAAACGCTAAATCTGTGGTAAAGCAGGGCGCAATCATACTACACATAGGTTAAATATTTTTGCTATAATGCACCTTATGGCAGAGAGAAAACCCGTATATGATGAAAGCTCCGTACAGACCATGTCAGCCCTTGAGCACATCAGGCTGCGCCCAGGTATGTACATCGGTCGTCTCGGCAACGGAACGCACGTGGACGACGGCATATACGTTCTCATGAAGGAGGTCATCGACAACAGCATCGATGAGTTCATCATGGGGGCGGGAAGCAGGATTACGATCAGACTCGAGGACAAGAAGGTAAGCGTCCGCGACCATGGAAGGGGAATCCCCCTCGGAAAGGTCATAGACTGTGTGTCGGAGATCAACACCGGCGCTAAGTACAACAACGATGTCTTCCAGTTCAGCGTCGGTCTCAACGGCGTCGGCACAAAGGCCGTCAACGCACTCAGCTCATGGTTCCACGTCAAGTCCCACAGGGCGGGGCGCTTCTTCGAGGCCTTCTTCGAGAAGGGCGTGCTCAAGTCACAGAACGAGGGCAGGACGGACGAGCCGGACGGCACCCTGACCGAGTTCATACCCGACGAGGAGGTCTTCGGGCCATATTCCTTCAACGATGAGTTCATAACCCAGAGGCTCAACAACTACTGCTATCTGAACACCGGACTCACACTGGACTACAACAAGCAGATCTTCAGGAGCCAGCACGGTCTTCTGGACCTTCTTGAGAAGGAGGTCGAGGACAACGGCATCTACGACATAATCCACCACAAGAGCAAGACGGTGGAGTTCGCCTTCACCCATACCCGCGAGTTCAGCGGCGAGACATACTTCTCCTACGTCAACGGACAGTACACCAGCGACGGAGGCACCCACCAGGCAGCCTTCAAGGAGGGTATCCTGGCCGGCGTGAAGGAGTTCTTCAACAAGTCCACCTGGGCGCCTCAGGATGTCCGCGAGGGCATTGTGGGGGCCATTGCCATAAAGGTCGAGACCCCTGTCTTCGAGAGCCAGACCAAGAACAAGCTCGGCAACACCGAGGTCCGAATGCCCATCATCAACGAGGTCAAGGAGGCCATCATCGAGCACCTCCACAAGAACCCGGAGGTGGCAAAGCTTCTGAACCAGAAGATCCTGACCAACGAGAACATCAGAAAGAAGCTCACAGAGGTCAAGAAGATAGCCAAGGAGAACGCCAAGAAGATCTCCATCAACATCCCCAAGCTCAAGGACTGCAAGTTCCACCTGGGGCAGACCGGCCCCCATGCCGACATGGGCGAGAGGTCAATGATCTTCCTGACGGAGGGAGATTCCGCATCAGGCACGCTCAACACGGCGCGTGACGTCATGACCCAGGCCGTCTTCAGCCTCAGGGGAAAGCCGCTCAACACCAACGGCCTTTCGATGACTGACATGTACAAGAACGCTGAGCTCTACAACGTGATGGCCGCTCTGGGGATCGAGAACGGCATAGAGGGCCTCAGATACTCCAAGGTCATATTCGCCACCGATGCCGATATAGACGGCTACCATATCAGAATCCTTCTGCTGACATACTTCCTGAGCTACTTCGAGGACCTGATCCACGCCGGAAGGGTCTTCATCCTGGACACGCCGCTGTTCAGGGTCAGGAACAAGAGTGTCACCACCTACTGCTACTCCGAGAAGGAGCGTGACACCATGATGAGCCAGATAAAGGGCTCCGAGGTCACAAGGTTCAAGGGACTTGGAGAGATATCCGCCAAGGAGTTCGGACAGTTCATCGGAGAGGACATGCGCCTGATCCCCGTCACCGTCGACAGCATAGCGGAGGCCAGGAAGGCCATGAACTTCTACATGGGGAACAACACGCCGGAAAGACGTGACTTCATCATGGAAAACCTGGTTTGAGGAGGCTGTAGATGGCAAAAGCAAAGGATTTGTTCAGACAGAACTTCATCGAGTACGCCTCCTACGTGATCAAGGACAGGGCCATCCCGGACATCGAGGACGGCCTCAAGCCCGTACAGAGACGTATCCTGCATACAATGATCGAGATGGACGACGGCCGCTTCAACAAGGTCGCCAACGTCGTCGGTTCGACCATGCACTACCATCCGCATGGTGATGCCTCCATCTACACGGCCCTCGTCAACCTTGCGAACTGTGACCTGTTCATAGACAAGCAGGGGAACTACGGCAACTTCATGACGGGTGACGGCCCTGCCGCCGCCAGATACATAGAGTGCCGTCTGCTGCCCTTCGCCAAGAAGGTCCTGTACAACCCCGAGATCACGGAGTACGTGGAGTCCTACGACGGAAGAAGCAAGGAGCCTGTGGTCTTCCCTGCAAAGATCCCTGTGGTCCTCATCCAGGGCACGGAGGGAATCGCCGTCGGAATGTCCACCAAGATCCTGCCGCACAATGCGCTCGAGGTCATAGATGCGCAGATCGCCGCCATCAAGGGCGAGGAGTTCCATCTCTATCCCGACTTCCCGGGCGGCGGCTTCATGGACGTATCCGACTACCAGGATGGGCTGGGTTCCGTTCTGGTCAGGGCCAAGCTCGATACATCGAACGCGAAGAAGATCATCATAGAGGAGCTTCCGTACGGAGTCGACAGCGAGAAGATGATCCACTCGATAGAGGACGCCATCAAGAAGGGCAGACTCAAGATCCAGAGCGTGAACGACTTCACCGCGGACAAGGTCAACATCGAGATATCGCTTGCAAAGGGGACCTACACCAAGGACATCGTGGACGCCCTGTACGCATACACCCTGTGCGAGCAGAAGATCTCGGTCAACTGCCTTGTCATCCGCGACAAGCTTCCGCACGTCTGCACGGTGAGCGACGTCATCAGGTACCATGCGGACCACATCCTGGAGGTCTCGAAGAAGGAGCTTGAGGTCGAGAGGGGACATCTCTTCGACAAGCTGCACACAAGGACCCTGGAGCGCATCTTCATAGAGGAGAGGATCTACAAGAGAATCGAGCAGAAGAAGACGCAGGAGGCTGTGGTCAGCGCCGTCAAGACCGGTTTCATCCCATACCAGGACCAGCTGGTGCGCGAGGTCACGGATGAGGACGTGGACCGCCTTCTGAAGATACCGATCCGAAGGATCTCCCTGTTCGACATAGAGAAGAACAACCAGGAGATTGACCAGATCAACGCGAACATCAAGCAGGTGGACTACGACCTGACCCATCTGGACGAGTATTCCATCCGCACTCTCACAAGCATAAAGGCCGATCTGGACGCCGAGACACACAAGAGGAAGACTGTTGTGGCCGACTTCAACATGATTGATGTCCGCGATGTCGCAAAACGTGACAATGACCTCAAATACGATGCAATGACCGGCTATCTGGGCATCAACATCAAGACCGGAAACACAATGATGAAGGTCTCTGAGTTCGACAAGATACTCATTGTCCAGAAGGACGGAACCTATTACTGCACCAATGTCTCGGACAAGCTGTTCGTGGGCAAGGAGGTCGTCTATGTAGGTCTGGCTGACAAGGAGAGCCTGGAGGACATAGTCTTCACCGTGATCTACCTGGACAGGAAGACCAAGGTGACCTACATAAAGAGGTGCAAGCTCTCGGGTTTCATCATGAACAAGCCGTACGAGCTCCTGCCTGATCCTGAGAACAACTCCCTCAAGAAGCTGTCCATCCTGCCCAATGCGGAGGTCACCGTCACCTACAAGGGGCCGAGCCGCGTTAAGGAGACCACCTTCCTGTTCTCCGACTATCTGGTCAAGGGCGCGAAGGCCGGTGGAGTCACCATCACCAAGAAGGAGATAGCATCCATCCGCATCAAGCCTTGCAAGCTCGTCGAGAACGAGAAGAAGACCGCCACGGAGAGCCTTTCCGATGCGACTGAGGATGAGGAGCAGGGAGAGGACATGGAGCTTGAGGAGGTCAAGGCCCCTGAAGCTGAGGCTGCCAAGACCGAGCCCAAGAAGGCCAGGAAGCCTTCCGATGACGACATGCCGGGGCTCTTCGATGATGTCTGAGACCATGTGTGATCTTGCTTCAAGGGTCCTGTACGAGGACAACCACATCATCATAGTCAACAAACTGCCGGGGGAGATCGTCCAGGCCGACAAGACCGGGGACACCACCCTGGCCGATGATGTGAAGGCCTATCTGAAGCGGAAGTACAGCAAGCCGGGGAACGTGTTCCTCGGCCTGCCTCACAGACTTGACCGGCCCACAAGCGGCATTGTGGTCTTCGCCCGCACGGACAAGGCCCTGAGCAGGCTTTCCCAGATGTTCCGTGACGGCAAGGTCGACAAGTTCTACTGGGCAATAGTGGACCGTCCCATGACGGACCAGAGCGGCCTTCTGAGGCACTATATCTATAGAAACACCGAAAAGAACAAGAGTTTCGCCTACAGGCCGGCGGCGGACGGAGGGGCACCGAACCTCCATGGAATCCGCAAGGGGGATCTGCAGGAGGCCAGGCTGGAATACAGGCAGATAGGGCAGTCGGAGCGCTACACGCTTCTGGAGATCCACCTGCTGACCGGCAGACACCACCAGATCAGGGCGCAGCTTGCAGCCTGCGGAGTTCACATCAAGGGGGACCTGAAGTACGGCTTCCCTCGCTCGGACGAGAACGGGGGGATCTGCCTGCACTCAAGGGAGATATCCTTCGAGCATCCTGTCAGCCATCAGCTTGTGCATGCAGTGGCACCTGTGCCGGATGACAGAATCTGGACCTATTTCGGCTGATCTTTTCGCCGAATTTACATTTCCGTTAATTCGAAATCGTAAAATTGATACTTTTCGCAAAACGCTGAACTTATATTGACCTAAATCTCAAACATAAAGTTGACAACTGCCGGATTGGTGCTATCCTGTCCTTGCAGAGTGTTCCCGATTGGGGGACATTCCGTGAAAAATGGAGGAATATATGTACAATCTAGACGAGTTCATGGCTGAGCTTGAGAGAAAGAACCCTGCACAGCCGGAGTTCATTCAGGCTGCCAGAGAGGTCATCGCCTCTGTCATTGATGTTGTCAATGCTAATCCGCTTTACCTTAAGAACAAGATCCTCGACAGGATCGTTGAGCCTGAGAGAATCATCCAGTTCAGAGTCGAATGGGAGGATGACAACCACGAGCTTCAGGTGAACCGTGGATGGAGAGTCCAGTACAACAGCGCAATAGGTCCATACAAAGGAGGCCTGAGATTCCATGCCAACGTCACCCTCGGAACTCTGAAGTTCCTTGGTTT
>JAFVFA010000032.1 GCA_017475725.1 Spirochaetales bacterium | reverse complement strand
CAAGGGGATGCTTACTGCCACCTTCACCTTGATATTCCTCTTCTGCTTCCCTTCGTTTCTGATTGTGATGAGTCTTGGTGGGAACCCAAGGTTCTTCACAATGGAGGCGGAGATCTACAAGAGGACCTACACCGATGTGAATCCAGCCTCATCCGCCTCATTGGCCATCTTCTCATTCCTGATAATGGCCATTCTCCTTGTCATCACCGGATACGGCAGACAGACGAAGAAGGCGACCAGGGGCAGAAGGGTCCTGCACCAGGCAAAGGGAGGCAGGATGGTCCAGGCCATCCTGCTCTCGGTCCTGATATTCCTGTTCATGGCTCCACCTCTTCTGGCTATCCTATACAGGGCATTCTTCACATAGGACGGGACCTTCACGCTCAAGGCCTGGAACAGCATCATAGCCAGGGAGCGCAGCGGTGGTGTGGCCACAAGCATGAGCGCAATCCTGAACAGCATAATCATCGCGGCGCTGGCCTCGTTCATTGCAATGAAGATGGCCTCTTCCATTGCTGTTGGAGCAGCCAGACGGAAATCCTCTTTCACGGTGCTGCTGACCTCACTTCCAATGGCAGTCGGTTCGGTCTCAATGGGTCTTGGCTTTGCATTCATCGCTGCAAGGATGCCCATTAGGAACACTGCGTTCTCATACCTGCTTGTGCTTCTGGCCCACATTACAGCTGTTCTTCCATTCTCTGTCAGGACCATGATGCCGGGCGCAAGGAGAATCCCCGAAAGGCTCTCCCTTGCGGCGAAGACCCTTGGGGGCAGCACAAAGCAGGCCTACAGGAGAATCGAATACCCAATGCTGAAGCCTTACAGAAGAAGGGCCATGGCCTTTGCCTTCGCCCTCTCTCTGGGAGAGACAAATGCTACCCTTGCCCTGAGCGAGGGTCGTGTCACGACCATCCCAATCCTCATATACAAGATGATAGACCAGTACAACTACCAGGGTGCCTCCGCCCTTGCCGTCATACTGATCGTTGTGGCCATCACAGTCTTCGCCATAGGCGAGACAGGAGGTGACGAAAATGGCATATCTTGAATGCAAGGACCTCAGACGGGTCCATACCCAGTTCTCCCTGGATGTCTCATTCTCAATGGACAAGGGCGAGCTTCTCTGCATAATCGGGCCCTCCGGAAGCGGAAAGTCAACCCTGCTCTCCCTTATCTGCGGTATAGACACACCGGACAGCGGGACGATTCTCCTTGACGGAAAGGACATAAGCCGTGAACCCATCCAGAGAAGGAACATAGGAATGGTTTTCCAGGACTTCTCGCTCTTCCTGTCAATGGATGTGGCGAAGAACATACAGTACGGCATGAAGACCGAGCCGGGAAAGGACAAGGCCAGGGAGACGGAGCGCCTTCTTGAGATGGTCGGACTGCAGGGCTACGGAAAGCGGAAGGTCACAGAGCTCAGCGGAGGAGAGGCTCAGAGGGTGGCTCTGGCAAGGGCTGTTGCAGCAAAGCCCCAGATCCTGCTTCTGGACGAGCCTCTGTCCGCGCTTGATGCACCGCTGAGGAAGAGAATCAGAACAATGATCAGGCAGATACATGACTCGACAGGCATAACCATGCTGTATGTGACCCACGATAGGGAGGAGGCGTTCGCAATCGCCGACAGGATCATGATAATGAACGGCGGAACCATAGAATCCATCGGCACCCCGGAGGAGATATACCATCATCCGAAGAATCTGTTCTCCGCTTTCTTCACAGGGGATGGGACAGGGATTCCGATGTCTCTTTTCGGCGACAAGACCGAGAAAAAGTATCTATTCTTCAGGCCGGAAGATATCATATTCGATGAGATCTCGGATCAGGACAAATATGTGATCCTGAAGAACGCAGAGGTCTTCAGTGTTGAGTACACCGGCAGCGGCTACGTTCTCAAGCTCAACTTCAAGGGCTATATGGTCACTGCCTACTCCCAAAGGAGACCGGAGAGTAAGACGATGGACCTGGCCATTCCGGCAGAAGCCGTCGCCACGCTGTCATAAGGCTTTCCCTTCGGAGTGTTTTGGGGTAAACTGTTCGCGATATGAACACAGATCTGCTGACGATCCTCGACATCATCGGGGCCGTCTCGTTCACCATTTCAGGCTCTCTTCTGGCTACCAGAAAGAAGATGGACTATCTAGGCGTCTGCATCCTTGGGATCGTCACCGCTGTGGGCGGCGGTGCAACCAGGGACCTGATCATAGGCAACACACCACCTGTGATGTTCACGAACCCCATCTACGTGGCAATCTCCTTCGTGGTCGCAAACCTCGTTTTCCTCTACCTGTACTTCCACATCAACGTGAAGGCGAAACCCAAGATGAGCCATTTCTTCGAGAATGCCCTCTTCTGGTTTGACACCATCGGTCTGGCATCGTTCACGGTAAACGGTGTCATGGTCGGGGTCTCTGTGGATGAGAGCAACATATTCCTCTGCACATTCCTGGGTGTGATAACCGGTGTTGGTGGTGGCGTGCTAAGGGACCTTCTGGCTACGGAGGTCCCTGCCATCTTCAGAAAGCACGTCTATGCCATGGCATCGATTGCAGGCGCCCTGGCCACAAGCCTTCTCTGGCCGGTGGCCGGGAACATAGTCGCAGTGGCGGTTGGAATGGTGATAATAATACTGATCAGATACCTTGCGAAGCGGTTCGAGTGGAACCTGCCTCACATACACTGAGTGTCAGACCATCTGCTCCGGATGGAAGACCCTGTCGAACTCCTCCTCTGAGAGGAAGCCGAGCTCCACGCAGGCCTGTCTTAGAGAGATGTTCTCCTGGTATGCCTTCTTGGCGGTCCTGGCGGCATTCTCATAGCCTATGTACGGATTCAAGGCAGTCACAAGCATCAGTGAGTTCCTGAGATTCGCATCCATCTTCTCCGTGTTCGGGACTATGCCGCTTGCACAGTTCACATTGAAGGAATCGATAGCCTCCGAAAGCAGCCTTGCGGACTGGAGGAAGTTGTAGATGCACACAGGCATGAATACGTTAAGCTCGAAGTTGCCCTGGCTTGCCGCCATGGATACCGCCACATCGTTCCCCATCACCTGAACGGCCACCATCGTGACAGCCTCGCACTGTGTCGGGTTCACCTTGCCTGGCATGATGGATGAGCCCGGCTCGTTTGCGGGAATGGTCAGCTCACCAAGACCGAGCCTCGGTCCGCTTGCCAGCCAGCGAACATCGTTGGCGATCTTCATCATGTCAGCGGCGAGAGCTTTAATTGCACCATGTGCGAAGACAAGCTCATCCTTTGACGTCAGTGCGTGGAACTTGTTCGCCGCTGTTCTGAATGGCTTTCCGGTGAGGAGACTCACCTCCTCGGCAACCAGGACGTCAAAGCCGTCCGGTGCATTGAGACCGGTTCCCACGGCGGTACCGCCAAGGGCAAGCTCATGGAGGGGCCTGACTGCGGCCTCAAGGAGCTCGATGTCACGCTCCAGACTTGACCTCCACCCGGAGACCTCCTGGCTGAACCTGATCGGCGTGGCATCCTGCAGATGGGTCCTTCCGCTCTTCACAATATCCGGGTACCTGTCTTCAAGGTCCTTGAATGTGGAGACAAGCCTTCCGGCAGCGGGGATCAGACGGTCCTCGATCACAAGGACAGCCGCAATGTGCATTGCAGTCGGGAAAGTGTCGTTGGAGCTCTGGCTCATGTTCACATCGTCGTTCGGATGGAGGAGCCTCTTGCCGGCAAGCATGTTACCACGGTTCGCTATGACCTCGTTGGCGTTCATGTTGCTCTGCGTTCCGCTTCCCGTCTGCCAGACAACAAGCGGGAACTCGTCCACGAGCTTCAGGGATATGACCTCATCACAGGCCCTGGAGACGGCGTCCAGCTTCTCTGCAGTCATCCTGTCAGGGACGAGCTTGGCATTGGCCCGGGCAGCGGCCTTCTTCAGGATGCCGAATGCATGGATGATCTCCCTTGGCATGGTCTCGATGCCAACCCCGATATCGAAGTTCTGGTGGCTTCTCTGCGTCTGAGCACCCCAGAGTCTGTCAGCGGGGACCTTGACCTCTCCCATCGAATCATGCTCTGTCCTGTAATCCACATCAACCTCCGAAATGCATGTTTATGGCCTTGGAGATCGGGACGAAACCCTCCCCCAGGACCTGGTTGGCGCTATGCACGACCATGAATGCCTTGTCGTCGATCTCCTTGACCTTCATGGTCAGGGTTGTGAGCTCCTGGTTGGAGATGACGCTCATGATGACCGGGCGGTCATCACCGGTGAACATACCCTTCGCATCGAAAAGCGTTGCGCCATGGTCAAGGTCGTTTAGTATGAAGCTGGAGATCTCGTCCACATGCTCCGATATTATCAGGACAGTCTTGGCTGTGTTCGCCCTGAACGGCAT
>JAFVFA010000031.1 GCA_017475725.1 Spirochaetales bacterium | reverse complement strand
GTTGCCATGAGTTCTGCACGTGTTATGCCTATCTGCATGGTCATAGGTGAGGCTGCAGGCGTCGGTGCTGCCTTGGCTGTGAAGAAGGGGATAGATGCAGCAGAGGTTGATCCGTCAGATGTTCGTGAGATTCTGAAGGAAAGCGGGGCAATGCTTTCGACAGAGGTTCAATGCTAACGAATAATATAATTATTTGTTGACAGTATTCGATTCGTGTTTGATAATAGTAGGCAGATAATTAACTCGGTTAATTATTACAGGGTTAAGTAATGCCAAAGGAGTTAAAATGGCTCGTGAATCCATCAAGAGCATAGAGTGGGGGAAGAAGCATCCGGGTCTGCGGTTCATAAAGACCCATCCTCTCCTCTACATCATGCTCATCCCTGGACTACTGAAGATCATCATATTTGAATTCGTCCCTTACTGGGGACTTCAGATCGCCTTCAAGGACTACAACATCTTTGCAGGCAACGGCCCTTGGAATGCCATAACCGCCAGTGCATGGGTCGGTCTCAAGAACTTCAAGGTCCTTTTCCAGAGTCCCAAGTTCTTCCAGCTTCTGAGGAACACGTTGGAGATCAACCTCCTCAGAATAGCGTTCACATTCCCGATTCCGATAATGATGGCCCTGTTCATCGTTGAGATCAGGAGCAGAGGCTACAGAAAGGTCACACAGACCATGATCTATGTTCCTTACTTCTTCTCCTGGGCTGTCATCTACGGAATCTTCTCCTCGATCCTCAGCTCCGACGGACTTGTGAACCTTGCCATCAAGGCAATCACGGGAAAGCCTGTCATGTTCCTGACCAACCCGCATCTTTTCAGAGGTGTTCTGGTCTTCACCGACCTGTGGAAGAACGTCGGATACAACTCCGTCATCTACATCGCGGTCATAGCCGGAATAGACCCTCAGCTCTATGAGGCTGCAAGGATAGATGGTGCAAGCAAGTGGAGGCAGATCTTCAGCATCACGCTGCCTTGCATCCTGCCGACCATAGTGCTCAAGTTCACACTCTCATTCGGACACATCCTGACAACAGGTTGGTCACAGGTCCTGATGTTCTACAACCCTGCGGTCTACGACACTGCGGATATCATCAAGACCTATGTCTACAGAGTAGGTATCGGAAACCTGAACTTCTCACATGCGACCGCAATTGACCTCTTCAACTCGGTCATCGCCTTCATACTGATTGTCACTGCAAACAGCATCAACAAGAAGTATCTGCACAAGAGTATCTGGTAGGAGGCGCAGCAATGACAGAGAAAGCATTCAAAGCCAAGAAGGACAGATTTGAGAGAAGCGAACTCCATGTCAAGATCATAGCCTATGTCATACTCGGTGGTGCCTCGCTCATTGCCCTGTTGCCGTGCCTGAACGTCTTAGCGCAGTCATTCAGCTCGGGTCATGCAGTCACATCGGGCCATGTCTATTTCCTGCCAAAGGAATTCCAGTTCGATGCCTACTGGGCGGTCCTTGCAAAGTCCGACTTCCTTCTTGCAATGAAGAACTCGCTGTTCGTCACCATCATCGGTGTCCTTGTATGCATGTTCGTATCCGTGACGTTCGCCTATCCCCTTTCAAGGGAGAAACTCTACGGCAAGAAGTTCCTGACGATAGTCTGTATGATAGCCATGGTGTTCTCCGGCGGAACAGTTCCCACGTACCTGGTCGTCAGAAGCTTGGGGCTGTTCAACAAGTTCGCATCACTGATAATCCCTTCATGCATGTCAATCTTCGATATGCTGATAATCAGAAACTATTTCGAGCAGCTTCCTGACAGCATAATGGAGTCAGCATCACTGGACGGGGCCACAGACTTCCAGATTCTGTGGTATCTGGTCCTGCCGATGTCCACGCCGGTTCTCGCCACCGTCGGACTTCTCTATGCAATCGGATTCTGGAACAGCTACTTCCATGCAATGCTCTACATCACGAAGCCCAAGATGATTACCCTTCAGGTTTTCATCAGGAACTTCATCTCTGACTGCGGAACCCTGGTCAGCTCCCTCGAGAGAAATGAGGACATGGTCGGCAAGGTCTCCACAGCAAACATCATAGCCTGCACAACGGTCCTTGGTGTAATACCAATCATCGTAATATACCCGTTCATCCAGAAGTACCTGGCCAAGGGAATGACCTTGGGCTCGGTCAAGGGATGATATCGCATCAGAAAAACCCGAAAGGGCAAAAATAAAAGGAGTCAAAATGAAAAAACTACTGTCAATCCTTTTGGTACTCATGATGGCCTGTTCCTTCATGTTCGCTCAGGGCGCGGCTGAGGCTGCCGCAGCAGAGGAGTCCGATGAGATCGTCGAGAGCGAGATCCCTGTTCTCCACATCCTCAACTTCCCTGTCTCATACAACATGACGGACTGTGTTGACTACCAGGATATCGAGAAGGCCACAGGCATCTCCGCTACATTCGATGTTCTCCCCTCAGAGAACACCGATGAGGTCCTGATGCTCACGCTCTCAATGGACAACGACTATGACTGTGCAGTCATCAAGGGCAACTCAGCCTTCAGAACCCTCATGAATTCCGGTGCTCTGCTGCCTCTGAACAAGTACATCGACAAGTACGCCCCGGAGCTCTGGGACCTCTGCGAAGAGAAGGTCTGGCGCGGTG
>JAFVFA010000297.1 GCA_017475725.1 Spirochaetales bacterium | reverse complement strand
TATGAGGCCAGCCTCAACGGATCCAGAATCGGAGACTTCATACTGGCTCCAGGCTGGACAGCCTACAACAAACGTCTACAGGTACAGACCTACAATGTCGCACCACTTCTGAAGAAAGAGAACCGCCTATGCGTGACAGTCGGACGAGGATGGTTCCGCTCCCCTATGCCTGGTTGGGAAAAGATGGAGGGAGACAAGAAGAGACGCTATGAACAGCCATGCGGACTGATTGCTGCCCTGATGGTCTCCTTCGCTGACGGAAGAAAACAGATCATCCGAACAGATGGAAGTTGGAGGGTAAAGGAAAGCCCCATCCGTTTCAGCGAAATCTATGATGGGGAACATTACGACAGCACCTTCACGGCAGGTAGTTCCAAACCTGCTGATAACCTCACATGGTCAAAGGAAATACTGATTCCTCAAGAGGGGGAGATCGTCAAGGAGATCGAAGCGATTGACGCCTGCAGCATAATACGTACACCTGCAGGAGAGACGGTGGTCGATTTCGGACAGGAGGTCACAGGCTATGTCCGATTCACAGTCAATGCCAGATCCGGTGACAAGGTCAGATTCCTCCATGGTGAGGTTCTAGATAAGGAAGGCAACTTCTACAATGCCAATTACCGCTCAGCCAAGGCTGAAGTCCAGTACATCTGCAAGGATGGAGAACAAACATGGAACACAAGGCTGACCTTCTTTGGTTTCAGATACATAAAGCTTGAAAGCTGGCCCGGAATTCCCAGAGAAAAGGACTTTAAAGCTATAGTCGTGCACTCTGATCTGCACAGGACAGCATATGTTGAGACAGGTTTCGAACCACTCAACAAACTTGTATCGAACATCTTCTGGGGCCAGAGGGACAACTATCTGGACGTTCCAACAGACTGCCCGCAGAGAGATGAACGCATGGGTTGGACAGGTGATGCAGAGGTCTTCATAAAGGCTGCAAGCTATAACTATGACATACTCAGATTCATGAGAAAATGGCTTCATGACTTGGCTGCTGACCAGAGACCTGACGGAGAGGTTGGGCAGATAATACCCGATATCATGCCTAAAGCCAGCAGCAGTGCAGCTTGGGGCGATGCCGCTGTCATCTGCCCATGGCAGCTCTACCAGACCTATGGAGACGAATCAATCCTTCAACAGCAGTTCAGCAGCATGAAAGCCTGGGTTGACTATATTACCAATGTCACATCAACCCCTGGCTTATGGACTGGGCATTTCCATTTTGGTGACTGGCTTGGGCTTGATGCAGCAGAGGGTGACCTAAAGGGAGCAAGTCGCGATGACCTGGTGGCTACAGCCTTCTACGCAAACTCAACAGAACTACTAGCCAAGACGGGAGAGCTTCTGGGAAAGGACATGAATGAATACTGGAAACTGCATGACAGAATCCGGACCGAGTTCGGAAAGGCCTTCCCTTCCTACAGAACTCAAACTGAACATGTGCTGGCACTGCAATTCAACCTGGCTCAAGACCCAAAGAAGACAGCAAAGGACCTGATGGAGCTTGTGATCAAAGATGGTGTTCAGCTCAAAACGGGCTTCATGGGAACACCATATCTTCTTCACGTGCTTTCCGATTACGGCTATACAGACCTGGCGTGGAAGCTGCTTCTCAGACGCGAATACCCCTCATGGCTCTATTCTGTTGACTGTGGTGCCACAACAATCTGGGAGCATTGGGATGGAATAAAACAGGATGGGAGCTTCTGGAGCACATCGATGAACTCCTTCAACCACTATGCATACGGTGCAGTCATTGACTGGATCTATGAGAAGGCTGCAGGCATATCCCACACGGATGACCATGCAGGTTTCACAGAGCTTCTTTTCCAGCCACACCCATGCAAGGAGATAGGCTGGCTCAAGGTTCAGTTCGAATCTAGGCAGGGTCAGATTCTCTCATACTGGAAGCATGAGAAGGACGACACCTTCACTGTCATGTTGGAGACACCAGTCGAAGCCAAGGTCATACTTCCATCAGGTACAAGGAAGGTGAAGGCAGGAAAGCACACCTTCATCGAGCAGTACAAATAAATCATAGGGAAAAGAAAACAATGGCCTTATCACTGCACATCGCAACGAAAAGGCCATGTTTAATTACAAAATTGATATCTATATTATTCCAGATATCCGTTGTCTATGTAGTAGGCATATGTCACAAGAGCGGCCTCGAACGAATCTGCGATGTAATCGACCTCACGGTTGATCTGATCAAGAATTATGTCTGTCACTCCCTGGGAGCTCTTCTTCTCGACTGGCCCCAACTTGATTGTAGTATAGGCATCAACGAAGGTGAATGTTATTGTCACCTTGTTCGCCTCAGCTTTGTATGACTCGTTCATCACCAAAGTGCCATCCTGTGCAAGTGGTCCCACGAGAGCGTCAATGTCATAACCAGTCACCTTGATCTCGTGATTGTCCGGATCTTTTACAATGGCAATGCCACGGTCTCCTTCGTGTGCATCATTCACGAATCTCTCCACCATCTTATAGACCTGGTCAGCATCGTAATCCTTTGACACATATTCCTTGAGATCAATCACCCGGACAAAAGGATCGACATCCTCAACCTTTGTTGTTGAGCATGAAACGACAAGAGCAATAAGCATTAAGGCAATTAGAAATAAACTTATTCTTTTTATTGTTATACCCCTTCCTAGGAAAAGACTAATATGACTCAATGCATTTTACAAGAAAAAAGGAGCCATGAGGCTCCTCTATATCATGTCTTCTCCTATTTCATTTCCTGCCCACAAGCAAAGTAGATCCTGTAAGGCCATACTTCGCAGCCTCGCCTCGGCTCATGAACATCCCTGACGCTGTATCAATCATCCTGACATCCTGGTATCCCATTGAGAGCAGCTTCTCCCTGAAAGCTATCATGTCTCCATACCTTCTCTTGGACATAAGGTCATGGATTGCGAATGTGCCACCTTTCTTGAGTGTTCTCAGCGTCTCCAGAAGCAAATCCTGCTTGTTCTTGCCTGTCACATTGTGATAGACGTAGTTGGACACCACTCCATCGAAGAACTCGTCAGGGAAGTCCAATTTAACTGCATCTCCCTTTGCGAACTGAACATTCGAGACTCCCTCAGCCTCTGCATTCTGGGCACAAAGCGTGTCGCTGAAAGAGGCATACTCCTTACCCCATCTGTCAACACCATAGACTGTAGCCTTCGGATTCCTCTTTGCAACCGCAATGGCGAGAGCCCCACTGCCACAGCCAACATCCATGCACTTCCCTCCTTCTGGAAGATCCATGTACTTTGCAGTACCCTCAATGATCTGCTTGGAGAGCTGACGTGTCCCGTCATAGGAGAATGCCTTGTATGCGCTGATGCTCCACTGCAGGGTCTTGAGCAGAGCAAGAAGAGCTATAAGAAGCACAACGAAGAACACAATTCTAAGTGTTCCGGAGAATACCAGTGTTGTCACACCGACCACGACAAACAAAGCAGCAACCACCACATTGGCAGCAACTAACTCCCAGATCATTGACTGTGGAACCCAGTTCTTGTAGTTAGCCTTCATATACAATCCTTTAGTTAGATATGTCTAACTAGGTTCATATTATTACACAAGCTAAAGAATGTTAATAGGCTGATCAAAAATTGTTAACTAAAACAAGCTCAAACCAAAAAGGCAGTCTCCTGGAAGAAAAATCCCTTGAAAAACTGCCAAAGCAGTCAAAACGAGGAAAAAATCCTGGAAAAACTGCCTTTTGCACACAGCGCGGAAAAAAAGAAAAACCCCGGCGTGCCAGGGTGGTAAAAGGGCAAAAAAAAGACTTGGCGGCTACCTACTCTCCCGCATTGCTGCAGTACCATCGGCGTGAGAGCGCTTGACTTCCGTGTTCGGGATGGGAACGGGTATACCCACTCTGCTATGGCCACCAAGTCAGCTTACATGTGGAACCCCGAGGTTTTATCTCCCCTCGGACCTCTCATCTAAGCGTTCCGGATTTCCGGGACAAGAAAAACAATATGGTCAAGCCATTCGGATGATTAGTACCGCTGGACTGAATGCATTGCTGCACTTGCATCCGCGGCCTATCGACCAGATAGTGTCTCTGGTTCCTTATTGACTTAAAGTCAGGGATGTCTCATCTTGAGGAGGGTTTCACACTTAGATGCTTTCAGCGTTTATCCCTTCCGAACGTAGCTACTCTGCAAATACCGTTGGCACGATAACAGATACACTAGAGGTCCGTCCACTTTGGTCCTCTCGTACTAAAAGCAGAACCTCTCAAACATCCAACGCCTGTGGCAGATAGGGACCGAACTGT
>JAFVFA010000296.1 GCA_017475725.1 Spirochaetales bacterium | reverse complement strand
TAAAGGGGAAGACCATCCTGGACTGGATGGTTGATGATCTGGCCACATCGGGGAGGATAGACAGGTATGTCGTGATCTCCAACCACAAGTTCATCTCCCACTTCGAGAGGTGGGTAGGGCTGAAGAGGTCCCAGGGTTTTGCCATGGATCTTCTGGATGACGGTTCCACCGACAATGACAACCGCCTTGGGGCAGTGAAGGACATAGAGTTCGCGATCGAGGCTCTGGGGCTTGACGATGACCTTCTGGTGCTTGCCGGTGACAACGTGATGGATTTCTCGTTCAACTCGTTCGTGTCATATTTCGGGGTCAAGGGGACCACCTGCATCATGAGATACCGTGTGCCCGGTCTGAAGGGGCCCTGCAAGTTCGGTGTCTGCACAATCGATTCCGATGACAAGGTCCTGAACATGGTGGAGAAGCCTCAGGTCCCTGAGAGCGAGTGGGCAGTGCCTCCGTTCTACGTCTATGCCAAGTCCGACCTGGGCCTGTTCCGGAAAGGCATCGAATCCGGCTGCAAGACGGATGCCCCGGGCTCCTTCATAGAATGGCTCTGCAAGCAGACGACGGTGCATGCCTTCGAGATGCCGGGGCAGAGATTCGATGTGGGGTCCATTGAAGGCTACGAGCGGATCAGGGTAGAATACAAAGGTCTTGTGAGGTGATAAGGATGTTCGTGATTGAGAACGACAGGATCAAGGTGACGTTGGAGGAGCTTGGCGCGGTTGTGCTGAGCATCGTGGACAAGAATGACGGCTCTGAGCATTTCTGGCAGTGGGACCCTGCAATCTGGCCCAGAAGGACTGCAGTGTGCTTCCCGGTCTGCGGGGTGCTGATCGATTCGGAGTATGTCTACAAGGGAAAGACCTATTCATTGCCTATGCACGGCTTTCTCCGCGAGACCCGCGGTGCGTTGACCGTTGTGTCCGCCGACCATGCCTATCTCTCATTCTCCGACACGGAGGAGACCAGGGCCAACTATCCGTTCGCGTTCAGCGTCATCATCGATTACAAACTTGAGGGCAGCTCTCTGATTATCACATATCAGGTGAGGAACACGGGCTGCTCCGTCATGCCGTACTCTATTGGCGCACACTACACATATGCGCTTCCTTCAAAGCTGCCTGATTGCGAATACCTTTTCTCCTCTTCGCCCAATGCCGGAAGCTATACCCAGGACGGCTGCATCACTGGCGTTTCGGATGTCTCTCTGTTCAAGGGCAACACACTGCCTATGGACCATCTGTTCGATGTCTCGGGCAAGATCTACAAGGTCTCGGACCTGGACACCGACTACATAGCCATAGGGAGAAACGGCAATGCGTTCACGAAGGTGGAGTTCTCCGGATTCAGGAACGTGGTTCTATGGGGCAAGGGGAACAGCAGCCCCTTTGCGTGCATAGAGCCGTGGGATGGAATAGGGGACTGGTTCGACCATGACAAGGACATCATGCACAAGAGGGACATAAACCTGCTTGAGCCAGGTGCGGAGAGGGTCTACACCCAGAAGGTTTCATTCGGCTATGACGACTAAGATAGTCGATATTTTTCAAAGAACTTAGGAAAATATCGACTATGATTGCCTTTTTTGACTGGATATGAGATAATCTACTCGATATTTTGCAAAGTTCTGGGGATTTGTACGATATGGAATTCAATAGGGAAAAATATGTCAGACAGTTGTCCGATAGGCGACAGAACGGGCTCATAAAGGTCATAACAGGTTCCAGAAGATCAGGGAAATCATACATTCTGAACGAGCTGTATTACAGGAGTCTTCTTTCCGCGGGAATCAGAAGCACTCATATCATTCGCTTTGCATTCGACACAGATGATGACATAGATCTCCTGGATGGGTTCTATCCGGATGAACCGACCAAGATCAGGGTCGGCAGAAACGGATACATTGTCAATTCCAGAAAGTTCAGATCCTACATAAAGGAGAAGACGAAGGAGGAAGGTGACTTCTATCTCCTTCTTGACGAGGTCCAATTGCTGGAGGACTTTGTCGGTACGCTGAACGGTTTTCTGAGAAACAGGAAATACGATGTATATGTCACAGGATCCAATTCAAGGTTCCTGTCCTCTGACATAGCAACGGAATTCAGAGGCCGAGGATCCGTCATACATGTGCTGCCATTGGCTTTCTCTGAATATATCCAGGGAACCGACATGCCGATTCCCAAGGCATGGGATGAGTACATCACAACAGGAGGCATCCCTCTGGTGGCTTTGCTTGGCAGTCAGGAGGAGAAGATGTCATACCTGGAGACCCTATGCGAAGAGACGTACCTGAAGGATATAGTGCAGCATAACGGGATCAGGAAGACCGCCGAACTTGGAGAGACATTCAATGTGATCGCCTCAATGATCGGGACCCCCGTCAACGTGAGAAGGATAACCAACACATTCAGAAGCGTCGCCGGGGTAGGTCTGACTGAAGACACTGTGGCAAGCTTCATCGGTTTTTTCCAGGATGCGTTTCTTGTGTCAAAGGCTGACAGGTTCAACATCAAGGGAAGGGAATACATCAGTTCCCCGTTCAAGTTGTATTTCGAGGACATTGGAGTCCGGAACGCCAGACTGGGTTTCAGACAGATTGAGGAGCCCCACATCATGGAGAACGTCATCTACAACGAGTTGAGATATCGCGGTTTCAATGTCGATGTGGGGGAGGTGCGCATCAGTGAGAAGACCGATGACCTGGATGCCAATGGAAAGAACATATTCCGGCAGAAGTCGGTGGAGGTGGATTTCGTTGCAACTCTGGGGAGTCTGAAATACTACATACAGTCGGCTCTATCCCTCTATGATGATTCTAAAAGGTTTGCAGAGAAACGTGGCCTGTATTCCATTGAGGACGCATTCAGAAAGATAGTCATCACCAAGAACGGATTGGGACCCCAGCGGGATGAGAAAGGGGTCCTGACGCTTGATCTGTTCGATTTTCTGCTCAATGCAGACAGTCTGGACCATTGATCGTCAGCTGAAATAGTCTATCCCTTCGGCAAGCTTCTCCCAGTCACGGAAGCTGATGCAGTCTATGCCTGCGTTGGTGTATGTCACATCGCCAAGATACAGGATAACCGGCTTGGCGGAGCCGGTTCCGATCTCCCTTGACCTTCGGATGCTTTCATCCGTGACCTCTATGTTGGGCTCCACAACCATGTTGTAATGCTGCCTCCAGTCTGCTGTGAAGTCGCACTTGACCCCTATGCTGATGCCGTGTCTGCGCTGTCTGTTGGCACGGCCGCGTGCAAGCTCGTTGAAGGCGAAGGTCCTTGTCACTGCCTCTCGGTGACTTCCAAGTATCAGCTGCTGGGCTGTCCCGATGCCTAGAAGGTGGCACAGGATCCCGGTGTCCCTGAAGAAAAGCCTTGTGGATCTGGCGTTCTCGCCATCGTCCGTCCTGCGGATAAGGCCTGTCTGCTCCATTATCCCTATCCAGCTCTTGGCTGTGGGGGAGGAGACTCCGGATCTGAGGGCCATCTGGTTCATGGACATGGGCATTGCGCTGTACTGGGCACAGACTCCCATGAAGAGCCTGAACGCCTCCCTGTTGGATGTGTTTATGAACCTTCCTACGTCCTTCTCCATCAGATTCCCAATATAATCCTCCTTGCTCTGTAGTCCGCTGAGCAGGTCGGGACACTGGCCTCTGAGCATGACCTGGAAGGGGTTGCTTGTAGGGATTCTCTCGGCCTCAAGCTCCTCTACGCTCAGACCTGACAGGTCCAGAACCCCAAGGCCGTACTCGTTCATTTGGTTCAGATCCACCGTGCTCAGGTCCCTGTAAATGTCAGGCGTTGAGAGCATGATCCATCTGCCCATGGCGCCGCTTGACTTCTCAACATAGTGCCTGACGGCCTTGACCATGGGCGGCAGAAGAGAGACGTCGTTGATTACGGCCCCGTCCGGGAAGGCCAGGAGGAAGGTGATTGGGGACTGCTTGGCAAGGTTCATGACGGTGCCGTTGGACAGGTCAATGAAGCTCTTTCCGGGAAAGGCCTCACGCACAAGGCGCTCCATGCTTGCGCTTCTTGGTCCTGTGACAAGGACTGCTGGGAACTTTGATGCCATGCTTCTGAGAAGCCGCCTTTTCTTGCTGAATTCCACTGTTTTCCGCCCCTTTCTGACATTATTAAAGTCCACTATGCAGAATTTGTAAAGTTTAAATATGATAATTCATAAAGTTTTGAGGCTTTTCTGTTGACCTTGCACTTTTGTTCATAGCAGACTTTATGCTGCAGGAGCAATCTGCAACGGGAGGGAGATCCATGGAAGAGTCCGGAATCAGGACAATTGACTTGTTTGACCTTGATCACACCATGGCCGGGGAATACCTTGGGCAGTTCGAATACCCATGGGAGGCCTTGGCGGGGATAAAGCAGCTGATAATGGAGCTTGGAGGCAAGCTCGACCCGTCCGAGTATGACCAGGTCTCTGAGAACGTCTGGGTGCACAAAAGCGCAAAGGTGTTCCCGACTGCGTACCTTGGAGCTCCGTGCATAGTCGGTCCGGGTACAGAGGTCAGGCACTGCGCATTCGTCAGAGGCATCGCGCTCATCGGTGCAGACTGCGTGATAGGGAACTCGGTGGAGCTCAAGAACGTGATAATCTTCGACAACTGCGAGGTTCCCCACTACAACTATGTGGGCGACAGCATCCTGGGCTACCGTGCGCACATGGGTGCGGGGTCGATAACCTCGAACATAAAGGCGGACAAGAGAAACATAGTCGTTCACACGCAGGAGGGCATTGCCACCGGTCTTAGGAAGATGGGTGCCATGCTGGGCGACTGGGCCGACATAGGGTGCAACTCGGTCCTCAACCCCGGGACGATCATAGGTAGGCACACGAACGTGTATCCGACATCATGTGTGCGTGGGGTGGTTCCCGGAAACAGCATATACAAGAGCGCGGACAACATAGTGATCAAAGAGGAAAGGTAAGGAGGGGATATGGGACGCTATTTCGGTACAGACGGATTCAGGGGTGAGTCGAACGTGACTCTGACCGCTGACCATGCATACAAGGTGGGAAGGTTCCTCGGCTGGTATTTCAAGTCCCTGCGCGAGCAGCGCGGTGACTCGGACAGCCCGAAGATCGTCATAGGCAAGGACACCAGAAGGTCCTGCTACATGTTCGAGTACATGATTGCGGGTGGAATAGTCGCCTCCGGTGCCGATGTGTACCTCATGCACGTGACCACGACACCATCGGTTGCTTACATCGCCCATGTGGACGACTTCGACTGCGGCATAATGCTGACCGCAAGCCACAACCCTTACTACGACAACGGCATCAAGATCATCAACAAGTACGGCGAGAAG
>JAFVFA010000295.1 GCA_017475725.1 Spirochaetales bacterium | reverse complement strand
CAATCTCCTTGAGGATGTCGAAGCGGAGCGGTGGCGGAACAAGGATTCCGTCAGCGTTTCTGGTGCACTGCTCAGCTGTGAACTTGAAAGCGCCATGGCTTGTTCCGATTGAGATTGCCAGTGAGTCAACACCGGTCTTTGAGACAAAGTCAATGACCTCTGAAGGCTGTGTGTAGTGAGAGGCCTCTGCCTGGACCTCATCCTCGATTCCGGCCAGAACTCCGAGCTCGCCCTCGACTGTGACATCGAACTTGTGTGCGTACTCGACAACCTTTCTCGTGACAGCGATGTTCTCCTCATAGGGGAGGGAAGAGCCGTCGATCATGACTGATGAGAAGCCGTTGTCGATGCACTCCTTGCATGTCTCGAATGAATCACCGTGGTCAAGATGGAGAACGATTGGGATGTCGTATCCAAGCTCGTGTGCGTACTCTGTTGCGCCCTTTGCCATGTTCCTGAGAAGGTTCATGTTTGCATAGTCTCTGGCACCTCTGGAAACCTGGAGGATGACCGGTGACTTCGTCTCAACGCATGCGCTGATGATTGCCTGCATCTGCTCCATGTTGTTGAAGTTGTATGCAGGAATTGCATATCCGCCCTTGACTGCCTTGGCGAACATCTCTCTGGTGTTGACCAGACCCAAATCTTTGTATGATGTCATTTGAGTTATCTCCTATCGCCAACTAATATATCGATATGCGATAGGTCAGTCAATAAATGTGCTTCGCTTGACTGCAGCCTGCAACATTGCTAATCTTCATTCCATGAAAAAAAGGGCGAAAGCGGCCATTGTGATCTCCTCTGTGATACTGTTTCTGATGGCTCTGTCCTCCTTTGTGTACTTCGTCCTTTTCGACACCTTCACGCTGTTCTCCGATGTGTCGTTCAACCAGGTGTACTCCACCTGCCTTCTGAGGGACAGGCTCCGCTATGCGGCCAGAGGGGTTCGACTGAAGGTCAGGACCATAGATGATACCTGCTTCAACGACAACGAACGCTTCATATCCGAGCTGGCTGGAGTCAGAGGCGACTATGTCCTCCTTTCCCCGATTGCATCGATGTTCGCATATCAGAACAGAACGGATGTCTCGGCTCTGGTTCCGGGTTCGATTGTGCTTGGGATAGGGTCGGAAGACTACAGCGGACTGTTCGATAACCTGCTTGTCTCTGATGAGAGGTCGGGTTGGGTCAAGGCCGGCAAAGCTATTTCGGCGGAGACGGCGTCGATGTCCCAGAACATCGGACTTGTATATGATCTTGGATCGATTGACTACGATTCAGACATTGTAGGCTGTTTTGGAGAGAACCGTGTCTCCATCTTTGCGAAAGACGGTTCTGGACGCCTGTTCGCGTCCACCACACTTGAAACAATGAACAGACAGGGGATTGTCGTCGCCTTGTGTCCGTTTGCAACGAACTTCGATTCCTTCTTCAACTTCGAATCGTCGGTCTCATGGGTAGTTGACTACAGGCTTGCACCGGTCGTCCCCGACAAGAACCTCTACGGTGTTGTGTGCCCTGACCTCGGACAGGTGCTTGAGACTGCAAGGTCAACGCATAAGGGGCTGAACGCAATGGGCAGATTGGAGTACAGATATGAGAAGAACTGAGATGGATGAAGAGTATTTCGACACCATATTCACCGAGTTCAGGGATGTCCTTGCCCAGATGGGGAAGGTCCTCCCTGCAGTGTCGCTTGTGGCTGTGCAGAAGCAGGACCCTTTCTCCGTTCTGATCTCCACAGTCATCTCCCTCAGGACAAAGGATGATGTCACCTTGAAGGCATCCCAGAGGCTCCTGGCCGCGGCACCTGATCCATATGCCATGGTCAGCCTGTCGGAGGAGGAGATTTCCCAGCTGATATTCCCGGCAGGTTTCTACAAGAGGAAGGCCGCCCAGATAAGGACCATCTCGCAGATTCTGATAGACCGATATGACGGCAAGGTCCCTGCCGATGCAGCTCTTATGATGGAGCTTCCGGGGGTGGGGATAAAGACTGCAAACCTTACCCTGAACCTTGGGTTCGGAATAGATGCCATCTGTGTTGACTGCCACGTCCACCAGATATCAAACAGGCTCGGCTGGATAAGGACCAGGACCCCGGAGGAGAGCGAGAAGGTCCTTCAGACAATCATGCCCAAGAGGTTCTGGATTCCGTTGAACGAGCTTCTGGTTTCATATGGGCAGGAGGTCTGCACAAGCGTAAGCCCCAAATGCTCACTATGCCCCGAGTGCGGCAGATGTCCTAGGATAGGCGTTGTCAAAAGTCGTTGAGGATTGTCAGATTGCCTATTTGCTGATCAGTGTCTTGAAATTGCTGGCAACGAGCTCTTTTAGGGCTTCCATTTCCATCTCAAGTGTCTGTGCTGCACATTCATAGGTGTGTATGACATATGCGGGGCAGTTGGGTTTCCCTCGCATCGGCACCGGTGCCAGATATGGCGAGTCCGTCTCAAGCAGAAGCCTGTCTGTCGGCACCTTTCTGAGCATGTCCCTGAGCTGTGTGTTGCTCCTGTATGTCAGGTTTCCCGCAAAGCTTATGTAGAAGCCCCTGTCCAGAGCCTGCTGCATCAGTCTCTCACAGCCGTCGAAGCAGTGGATGACTCCGCCCTTTGAGGGGGAAAGCCTCCTGATGGCATCAACCATGTCATCATCTGCATCACGGTCATGGATCAGAACTGCCAGACCCAGGTCCTCGGCCCAGCGGAGCTGGGTCTCGAATATCAGGTGCTGTTTCTCATGGGTTCCGTATTCCCAATGGTAATCCAGACCTATCTCCCCGATGAAGGCAGGTCTGAATGCCTGTATGTTGCCTTTCAGGACATCAAGCTCAGCTGCTATGTCGTCAAGGCTTTTGATCCTACTGAATTCTTGTTCAGGCTCTGAATGTCCGGTCTCTCTTGCACCGGCCTCCCATGGACCCATGGCCCCTGCAAGCAGGATGCCGGGGTAGGGCTTCAGGATCTCGCTTCTGTGCGGAAGATCGTCATGGGTGCATCCGATGTCTATGCCGCCTTCAAAACCTTCCCTGAAGAGCTCATCGTATATAGAAAAAGGGTCCATGCCCTTATCAAGCATGGACTCCGTGTGGAAATGCGAGTCAACTATCCTGTTGAATCTTCAGTATGTGCTCATCAGCCCAGCAGTTTCTGGTCGATCCTGTTGCCGTCAGCCCCAATGAGGACCGGCTTGGTCTTCTTCAGGACGATGGACTCCTCAATGAGGATCTTCGTTATGTCCTTGTGTGATGGGACATCGTACATTATGTCGGTCATTATGGATTCGACTATGCTTCTGAGTCCTCTTGCACCTGTCTTCTGGTCATATGCGGTCTGTGCGATGCTGTGGATGGCCTCAGGGGTGAACTCCAGATCGACATCGTCAAGCTTCATGGTGGCCTTGTACTGCCTGATTATGGAGTTCTTGGGCTCTGTGAGTATCCTTTCAAGATCGTTGACCTTGAGGTCGTTCAGAGCCACATGGATCGGAAGCCTTCCGATGAACTCCGGGATGAGTCCGAACTTTATCAGGTCATCAGGCAGAACGTTGGAGTAAAGCGCAGCAAGGTCCTTGTCCCTTGACTCCACAATGTCCTTCCCGAAGCCGATGGATGATGTGTCCATCCTCTTCTCTATGATCTTGTCCAGACCCACAAATGCTCCACCGCAGATGAACAGAAT
>JAFVFA010000294.1 GCA_017475725.1 Spirochaetales bacterium | reverse complement strand
TGATGATGAAGACGGCGATCCTGATTACGATGTTGTTGCAGGCGACTCAAAGCTCATTCCTGGTTTCACAGTCAGCTACAAGGACTGGAACGCTGGATTCGGAGCTGAGGGTGTCTGGGATGACGATAGCAGCACAACTTCAATCTGGGCACATGCTGAGACACCTGCCTTCAAGTTCGGTGAGAACGAGGAGTTCAGCGTTGAGGCTGGTGCTTACGCAGCCATGTACAACAACGACAAGTACGTAGGTGGTGGCTTCAAGGCTGCATATGCTGCAGACAAGCTTTCAGCTGACATCGGTACTGACCTTGTCGTCAAGAGAGCAGATGTTGACTTCGGTTTCGAAGCTGCAGCAAACGCGACTTATGACTTCGTGACTTTGAACGTCTATGCAGCATCCGGAACATACTTCAGCTATGCTGATGAGGATCCGATCAAGCTGGATGCAAAGCTCTCCGCAGCATACAAGTTCGACTTCAATGAGAATGTTGCTCTTGATGTCACTGGTTTCGTTGAGGTGAGAGACGCACTTGAGAAGTCCATGCTTCTCAGCGTTGGTGCCACAGAGGCTACAACAGTCGATGCATTCAAGTTCGAGTTTGCCGAGACTGCAGATTTCTACTTCCTGGCACTCGAGGACACAGATGCAATGACCACTCTTGAGATCTCTGCAAAGGTCACATACACCCATGAGAAGTTCACGGCTTATGCAAAGCTCGTCCCAGCCTTCATCTTTGACACAGATGAGAACACCGACACATTCGCTGCACTCGATTTCGAGTGTGGAATCAGCTCGGATAAGGTTGTTGAGGGCGCTGTCCTTGCTCTGACCTACAAGGGTGCAGACTTCATTGACTTTGAGAACTACAAGGGTGCTGTCACAGCTTCCTGTACAATCAATTTCTAAGTCGCTTCACTCTTAGAAGAAACATCATCCCCCGGGGCTTAGGTCTCGGGGGATTTTTCTATCTGTTCATATGAAAACGGCCACCCGAAGGTGGCCGAGATAATCGTCATTTCCGATTTGATCAGAAAGCGATTATGCAGTAAGCGCCGATTGTTCCGATAGTTGCATCGTCACCGATGAAGTTGTTGGAATTATAGGCGTTAGATGCGACATAGCTTCCGCCATAGTACATGGCGTAGGCGTTGCTGTAGCCGTAGTTAAGACCGAAAGTTGCTCCGTTGACAAGCTTGTCAGACTCGGCAAAGACACCAAAGCTGAGAGCTGAGAGCTCTTCACCACCCTCAACATAAACGTTTGCACCTGCTGTGAACTGCTCTGCGGCATATGCTCCGTAGACGTTGACATCCCAAGCTGAAGTCTCGGTGTTGAACTCGAAATCAGCACCGGCAGTGATTGCATCCTGTGCATACTCGACTGAAGCACCGAGATCGATTCCTGCCTCGCTCTTGTCAACAATATTCTTTGCTGACAGGGTGACAGAGAGAGGGAGCTCAAAAGCGTTCAGGTCAAATGCAGCCTTTGCCTCAAGATAGAAATCCTTGTAGTACTTGTAGCTTGCACCCTGGGCAGTTCCACCATACTTGAGGAAATCGCCTTCCTTGGTAGCTGTATAAACGTTTACTGAAACAAAGTCATACTTGAAGTCAGCTCTTGCATCGAAACCGAAGACAGGATCACCGTCGTTGGGATCTCTGAGGTTCTCAAGTCCGAAATCAGCTGCGAGTGCAACGGTGATGTCCTGGATTGCAATTGTGCTCTTGACTGATGCACCGGCATTGATTGCTGAATTGTACTTCTTGCTTACTTCAGCAGCGGCCTGGACTGAAATTGCCTCGTCTGAGAACTTAAATTCTTTTGTCTCGAATGTTCCGGAAAGCTTTGTTCCATCATCCTCAGTGTGATAGAAACCGAAGCTTGTAGTCCATCCGTCATAACCGATTGTCAGGCCTGGAGCCTTGGCATAAGGTGCTGAGTAAGAAGCTGCCTGCCAGACATAGCGGCGGAAAGCATCAAATGACTTCTGGGTCTTGGATCTGACCTGCAGGACTGCGGCAGTAGCATAATCATAGCCACCCTTTGCTCCGAGAATGTCAACATACCAGTTGCTTCCGGCGATTCTTGCCTTGGAGATGCTCATGACAACACCGAGGCCGAGACCGTTGTCGTAATTGTCATAGACAGGAGTTGCAACCTGATCCTTTGAGTAATCAGTGTCCACATAGAACTTAGCTGTTGCAGCCAATTCAACATGGATATCTTCTTCTCCGGCAATCTTGACGGACTCGGAAGTGAACTCAAATGAGAAACCGGCATCGGTTCCATTGACAAATCCGAATTCCTTTTCATCTAGATCAGCATTGAACTGCACGTATGCATCTCCACTGAAGTCTGCGAACGCGAAGCCAGCGACCAGAACCGCGATCAAAAGTACGATAATACCTTTTTTCATACTTCCTCTATTAAGAGCTGGTTGATTGCTGAGACTTCAGGGAAATGTCAGTTGGTTTGTATCAGTTTCCGGGCAACCTCCTGTGAAGCATAGAATGGACTGGACGGCGTCTCCTTCATTGGGCCTTGGCCTTGAGCCTTGTCCTTATGCCGACAGTCACTGTGCCAAGCATTGCCATCGTGGATTGTTTTACCTCATTCTCTATTTCGGTCTAGAAGACCATTGAAGGATCCGATACCAGCGGTTCATTCTCCAATTCGGTCCCTTGTGGCTGTCTTTCCGGGACCATGAAATGTGTCGAACTCAGATGGATTGCTGTGGCTGCTTCTAGTATGTGCCAGATTCCGATGCGTGTCAAAACAGCTGGGGTTGTTTGAAAACCTGTCATTATTATTAGATGGATTTCGCATAAACCTGTAAAAAAACTTGACAGGTTGTTCATTGTTTAATAAATTGACTGTATGGCAAGTACGAAGGATATTCTAAAACAGATAATAGTTGACAACCAAAGCAGGTTTAACGAGCACTATATTCCTCGAGATCTTGATATTGAAAGAATTCCAAGGAAAGCAACCGTCGTAATTGGAGTCAGAAGATGTGGGAAGACTACTTTGCTTGATGAATACGCACAGTCGCTTTTGGCTTCAGGAATTCCGAAGGATAGGATTTGCCGCATAGATTTCTCTGATGACAGACTTCTTGGTTTGAGGACGGAGGAGCCTTCCATCATTGCAGATGCCTATTATGAGATGTATCCGGGAAATCATGGAACGAAAGTCTATTTCTTTTTTGATGAGATATATTATATCAATAAGTGGGAGCTGTTCATAAATCGGCTTCAGACCACTGAACTTTGCGAAGTGAACATCACAGGATCGAGCGCAAAGATGCTTGTGCAGGAGACCTCAACTGAGTTGGGAGGAAGGAAACTTGGTTGGGAGTTGTTCTGCTATTCCTATCGGGAATTTTTGCGATCAAAGGGGGAGAGTGAGAAAAATGATTTCTCGACTGCATTCAAGGATAGGCAAGTCAAGCTGTTCGGTGAATATCTTAAAATCGGTGGATTCCCAGAGGCTGGTCAGTTCCAATCTGACAGGGCCAGAAACATATTCTTCCTCAATACGCAAAATGACATTGTCTACAGGGATATTCTTCTAAGACATGACGTCTCCAAACCAGAGGCATTGAAGATCATGGTTGTGTTAATCTTTGGAATGATGGGACAACCAATGTCAATATCCAAGCTCTATCAACGCCTAATGGGAATGAGGGTAGATATCTCGAGACCTTTGGTTTCAGAGTATCTGGATTATATCAAGGAGACATTCGTTCTTTATCTTGTTCCAATAAGAAGCAACAACATGGCTGTAAGGTCAACAAATGACAAGAAAGTCTACATTGCAGACCATGCTTTGGCCTCTTCGGTTGTCAGTGGGCTTACTCATGATTATGGGAAAAGGATGGAGAACATAGTTTTTCTGCACCTTAGGAGGCAGATGCCAGAGGTCTTCTATTACAGGACTGCCGCTGGTCATGAAGTTGATTTTGCAGTTGGTTCGGCAGGCGAAATAAGGTTGATTCAGGTCTGTATGGATTTATCGGATGATGAGACGAGAAAAAGGGAGTTGAGAAGTTTGGATGAGGCGATGAGAGAGCTTGATGTCAAGGAAAGCTCGATTGTCACATTGGATCAAAGCGAAGAATTGACTCTTGAATCAGGTCGTGTTCATGTGGTCCCGATTTGGTCTTTTCTTCTTGAATAGAAGCGAAGATGTCTCTCTGTCAGGACTTGACTTCACGGATCATCCTACCGGAGCAGAAAGGTTTCTTCGTCTTGAGCATTTTGTAGATAATCCGAGACAGTTTTCTGGCTGTGGCTATTATGGCCTTGCCTGACGACTTCTCCTCCTTGAGTTTCTGATATTGCCTCATGAGTATAAAATCGCTTGTCTTGTCCTCCATACGGACCATTGCGACTACACACTGCACCAAAGCCGTCCTGAGCTCCTGCGGGCCTCTTTTGGTTATCCTGCCGTAGTGGATGGTGTCGTTAGAGGCCTGGACCCAAGGAACAAGGCCACAGTAGGCGGAGAAGTGCTTGTAGTCCTGGAACCTGTCTATGTCATCGATGTACGCTCTGATTGTGCAGGCATTGACTATCCCTATGCCAGGAATGGTCAGCAGAAGCTTGACCTGGCTGTCATTCGCTGTGATCTGTCGGAGTCTTGTCTCAAGGACCTTCCTTTGCGACTCCACAACCTCTATGGTCTCGAATATCGGCCTGATGACCATCGCTATATTGTCCGGCAGGGAGTTGAGTATGCGGTTTCGCTCCTTTCCGCTCTGGAACTGGGCCACTTTTGTGACCGTTCCATATGCCAGAAGCACGGCATGGGCCTGGTTCTTGAGTGCAACTGAATCCTCGACCATGAGTGATCTGGTCTTCAGAACCCGTCTGAGGCCTTCGGACTCCGCTGAGCAGAGATGGCTCTCCGGAAGTATGTCCCTTGAAAGGAACTCGGCAAGGGTCCTGGCATCGTTCTTGTCCGTCTTGCTTGTTGACAGGTTGATCACCTTGAAGCGGAGTGTGTTCACAACTGTCACGTCAAAGCCGTTGCGCTCCATTGTGTCACGGAAGAAACGTGAATTGGCCGTGCTTTCGATTGCAAGGGATACTGATCTTCCATATGTGTCTGCAAGAAGCCTGGTGGCCTCTATGAATGCTCTGTATCCGTCTTTGTTGGTGGGGTACTCGGTTCCCTGCTCGAGCACTTCATCATCGATAAGAGTGCAGGTTGTGAACTGTGTTTTGTGTAGGTCTACTCCAACGTAGATCTTGGTTTCCATTTTGTCAGGTGCTCAGCGTTTCCAGAAAGATCTTGAGAGGAGGGCGAAGAC
>JAFVFA010000293.1 GCA_017475725.1 Spirochaetales bacterium | reverse complement strand
GTAGGAGGGCGATGGTATGTAGTCCACAACCTTGTCCAGAAGCGGGTGTATGTTCGTTGCATTGGGATCGTTGAGGACGGTTGAGCAGTAGCCGGCACGTCCGTTGGCGTAGAATACCGGGACATCAAGCATCTCCTCGTCGTTTGAGAGCTCCAGAAGAAGGTCATAGACCTCATTAAGGACCTCCTCCGCTCTGGCGTCCTGACGGTCGATCTTGTTTATGACCACAATCACCGCAAGGTTCTTCTCAAGGGCCTTCTCAAGGACGAACCTGGTCTGAGGAAGCGGACCCTCAGCAGCATCGACAAGAAGGATGACGCCATCGACCATTGAAAGGCCTCTCTCCACCTCACCGCCGAAATCCGCATGGCCCGGAGTGTCGATGATGTTGATCTTGACCCCCTTCCACCTGATTGCGCAGTTCTTGGCGTTGATGGTGATTCCACGCTCCCTCTCAATCGCTCCGCTGTCCATGATGCGGTCCGCGGAGTCGTTGGACTCGACACCGCTCTGGCGGAAGAGCGCATCGACCAGCGTCGTCTTGCCGTGGTCGACGTGGGCTATTATCGCAATGTTCCTTATCCTGTCGTTGTGCTGAATCATGTTCTTCCCAAAAAATCCCGTGCAAATTTAAAATACCAAAGAGAAAATACAAGTATTCAGGTGTTTGTTCAAGTACTTATTTGTCCAGCCAAGCGTTAAGTGCTTCAAAAGTCTGCAGAAGATCCTTGAACAGCAGCGTGGCGCCCCTGTCCTGAGGCGTCGGCTGGGCGTTGACTATCACAACATCAGCCCCGTTGCGCCTTGCAAGCATCGGAAGAGACGCCGCAGGCTGGACCGTCAGTGACGACCCCAGAACCAGACAGAGGTCCGTGGACGAGAAGTCCTGCCAGGCCCGGTTCAGTATGTCCTCCCTCAGGCTCTCCTCGTAGAAGATGATGTCCGGCTTCACCACACCGCCGCACCTTGTGCAGTGCGGAACCTCGTCCCGCAGGACGATCGGTGCAATCTCATCGTATCCGTATACTGCACCGCATCTTGTGCAGTGGTGGAACTCCGGGCTTCCGTGGACCTCGTAGACTGTGGATCCGGCCCTCTGGTGCAGCATGTCTATGTTCTGTGTGTAGACGCATTCCAGATAACCTTTGCTCTGGAGCTTTGCCAGGGTTCTGTGGACGATGTTCGGCTCGTAGTCCTCAAGTCTGTACCAGACGTCCTTGGCCCATTTGTAGAAGATGTCAGGCTGTCTGCGGAAGAACGTCATGGAGATTATCTCCTCCACATCCATGCCCTGCCACGGGTCGTTGTAGACACCATGCTTTCCCCTGAAGTCCGGTATCCCGCTCAAGGTGGAGACGCCTGCACCAGTGAAGACAGTCATTCTCCTGCTCTTGCCTATCAGCTCCACAAGCCTCTCGAACTTGGGCTTGAAGACCTCCTCACTCTCTGCGTAGCTGTCGTTGAAAGACTTCATGGGAACCTCCTGGACTCAGACCTGCACTCCAATGTAGGTATTGCCGTTCAATAGCCTGAATTCCACATCAACCATGTCACCAGGCTTCACATCAAAACCTTCCAGGACATCAAATGCCACCATCTCCCCATGCTCGTTCCTTCCGAGCATCTGGTTGCTGTTGTCCCTTGAGACCTGGGTGACAAGAACCCTCTGCACACCATGGGCACGTGTCCCCTTTATCCTGGCGGCATTGTCAAGCTGCCAGTCTATCAGCTTCTGGAGCCTTGCCTGCTTCAGGCTCTCGGGCATCTGGCCCTCCATCTCGCAGGCCTTTGTGCCCTCCCTCGGATTCCAGTAGTACATGTAGGCCTCTATGTAGCCCACATCAGCCAGGGCGGAGATCGTGTCCTGGAACTCCTCCTCCGTCTCTCCCGGGAAACCCACCATTACATCAACTGCGAACGTCATCTCCGGGATGCGATCCCTGATCCTGTGGATCAGATCAAGATAGTGCTCCCTTGTGTAGCGTCTGTTCATCAGCTTCAGGATCCT
>JAFVFA010000030.1 GCA_017475725.1 Spirochaetales bacterium | reverse complement strand
TGCCTTCCGCAATGGGGCCTTCTGCGTCCAGAAGCCTGTAGCATCTGTCTGATCTCAGGGAGCCCGGCCTGACGGGCCAGGTCTCGATCTGCATGGAGGCGTTCATGAGAGGCCTTCTGAAGAAACGGATCCTTGTCTTGACCGTGAGCCAGAACAGGTTCCTGTCCATGAGTGTGGACTGTCCCACTCCAAGGATTCCTGCATGTGTGTTGGCTATGTCCATGAAGATCCTGAATGTGTCATACAGACCAAGCCTGCATTCGAAGTCGCAGTTGCTGGGCAGTACCGTCATGTCCGCTTTGTATTTGTTTGGAAGTGCCATGGTCAAATGATACAGGAAAAGGTTCTGAGTGTCAGCAATCCTTGTTTACAAACAGAGAATGTGAATCTATACTGAATTGGAATTTTTCACAATGAAAGAAATCGGAGGATGCCTATGCAGTTCGTATATGTCCCAATCGGAGTCCCAACCTTTGACCTTGAAGTCGCAGGGGACCAGTTCAACAGGTCCTGTGCCCTCATGAAGGAGTGTTTCGGCTCAGAGGCAGTCTGCCCGGAGAAGATGCTTCTCTCCATTGCAGACCTCAAGTCCTATCTTTCAGATGTCAATCCGGACATGGTGGTCCTCCAGAACATAACATTCGCCAATGCGGCCTACTGCTCTGAGGTTGTTGCATCCTTCCCGTCTGTGCCTCTTCTCCTTTGGACCCTGAAGGAGCCTGTGATCGATGGGAAGAGACTCAGACTCAACTCCCTTACCGGAGCATACTCTGCGGCGAACGTGATGCACAGCCTTGGCAAGGGGAACTTCGGCTATGTCTTCGGCTCTCCGGAGAACCCTGAGGTCAGGAAGGCCCTGGTCTCCAATGCGGATGCAGTGAGGACGATCACGGAGCTCAGAAGCATAAAGGTCGCCGCAATAGGTACAACCCCTGAGGGGTTCGGATTCGGACGTGCCCTTGATGCGGACATCCAGCGCGTCTTCGGAAGCCGTCTGGTCAGCATTGAGGTCCGGGAGCTTCTGGACAAGGCAAAGGCATATGACTTCGAGGAGTGCAGAAAGTACCTCGATGACTTCTGTCAGACCTGCTGCGGCTATGAGGACCTGCCTGAGAAGAACAGGGAGGGCTATGCAAGGCTGATGAAGGCATATGTGGATTTCTGTGAATCCAACAACGTGAAGGTCATAGGTTCAAGGTGCTGGCCGGATCTGTTCACCCAGTTCGGTACTCCGAACTGCGCGGTTCTGTCTATGCTCAACGACATGGGGGTCTCAAGTGCCTGTGAGAGTGACATGTATGGCGGAATCTCGATGTTCATTGCATCCAGGCTATCAAAGAATGCTGTCTTCTTCGGCGATCCGGTCTCCATGGACGAGTCTGAGAACACCGTCAGCTTCTGGCATTGCGGGATGTGTGCACCGTCCCTGGCATCCAGGCCGACGCTCGGAGTCCATCCGAACAGGAAGATCGGTCCTGCAATGGACTTCGGCTGCAAGAGCTGCAAAGAGGTCACCATCTTCAGGATCGGAAGGGATGCAGATGGCAGGTTCAGGGCTTTCATCTCAACAGGAAGCGCACTGGACAAGCCAAAGCAGTTCATCGGTGCATCTGTTGTGGTCAGGACCGACTCCAACGCAAAGGATCTTGTGTATGGATCCGTCAAGGCCGGATGGGAGCCTCACTTTGTGGTCGCCTATGCGAATATAGTTGACGAGCTTGAGGCTTTCTGCAGACTGCTCAACATCCCTGTCGAGAAATACTGAGAAAGCTTTGGGCAAAAAAAGATGGACTGCCGAGGCAGTCCATCCGAAAGATCTAAAAAGACTCAATCTATGTCTATGCTGTTCTTCTCGTAGGACTCCTTGAGAGCCCTCTCCTTGAGGTCCTGGAGCTCCTCGACCTTCTTCCTTGAAAGAGGGTAGAAGACGAACAGTATCAGGGCCATCACCGCGAACATGACCGCCGGGATGAGAGTGGCAAGGTCATACATGCTTCTGAGGTTCTCCAAAGTCTGCACGGCTCCCTTCTCATACTTGTAGTTCATCCCCATCAATGCACCGTTGACGCAGATTGCTGCGATGACCTGTCCAAGCTTTCTGAAGAACGCGAAGAAGGAGTAGGCGGTTCCGTCATCCCTTGAGCCTGTCTTGACCTCAATCTCGTCTATGGCATCGGTGGCCATTGCCCAGAGCTGCATGACAAGTGTTGTGAGTCCGCAGCCGCTGACAAAGCAGAGAGCCAGGAAGATCATGATCAGAGATGCCGGGTCCATTCCCTTCAGGAAGAAGAGGATCAGATTCGCAAGGGCTGCAATTGCCACACCAACTGCGGTGACTTCCTTCTTGCCGACCTTATGGGCAAGTTTGGGAAGGAAGAACATCATTATGAGCATGGGTGAGTAGGTGCATGCCTGGGAAGCCAGGTTCATCCAGTTGGCATGGAAATAGTCGTTGAACAGGTATGTGTAGAAGCTCTGGGTGAACATCTGGCCTGCAAGCAGAAGCATGGAGACAAGGCTGATGGAGATGAACGCCTTGTTCCCGAACAGGCCCTTCATGGCCTTGAGCGTTGCACCTTTCTGTTTTG
>JAFVFA010000292.1 GCA_017475725.1 Spirochaetales bacterium | reverse complement strand
TCGCACGCACTGCCTTCAGAACTGCTGAAGTCACCGCAGGTTCATCGCTCAGCTTTGTCCCCTTTCCACCGGTACCTTCAGGCTTGTACCATTCGACGTCGATTCCGAATCCCTTGACGCAGCTGTGATGCTTATAGCGGTTCATGACCTCCTTGGCCAGCTCCACCAGACTTGCGTCTCCAGGTTCCACTTGAAGCCAGACAGAATAGCCTGCCTTGTCAAAGGCCTTCAGATACTCTTCGTACTTGTCCACATCACTTCCATAGGCATTGCTGATCTTCTTGGAGAGCGGAAAGTCCAGATGGCATGTCCAATTGTCCTCGTCAACGGTTCCAACAATCAGGATGTAGGTGCCGAGACTGCCATCGAGGCAGTTTTCCATGTCTGCTCCGAATCCTGCCATTGTCTTCACGTCAGGGAAGGATCCGAAGCTCTCAACCATCCCGTACGGAGAGACCCTGACACCTGCCCATTTGGCCCCTGTGACCTTTGAAAGCTCCTCGGTCTTCTCAAGGCCGCATGTGCTGCACAGGAACCTCCTGAATCCCGTCTGTGTCTTTGACGGTTCCTTCATGTCAGAAAGCTCGAAATTGTGTGTGAGATCCAACTTGTAGACTTCCGGCACGTTGACGACCCTGCCCTCTGAGACCTGAATCTGAGAGTCTAGGGAATAGTGCCCTGACCAGCAGCCGCAGAAGGCGTCGATCTCCTTGTATGAACCTATCTTGGTCCTGATAGAATAGTTGCCGCTTGCATCTGTGGTCCCGGAATACCTGCGGATGTTCGTACCTATGATGGTGACAATCGCCTCTGGGAGCGGATTGCCATCCGAATCCGTTATTCTGCCGTTCACATAACCTGAGATGAAGGACATAAGAACCGTGCCAATATCGACGTTCTTCCCTGATCTGACCTCAACGGACTTCCTTGTCTCGGACTGATAGTCAGGTTTGGAGAAGGAGATTGTATAGGCTCCCTGCTGGACATTGCCGAACGAGAAGCATCCGTCAGCATCGGGCAGCACTTTATATGTCGAGTTGTCGCTTCCGACAGCTGTTATGGCAAGACCGGCCAGAGAGGCTCCGTCCTCAAGCTCTACACGGCCTGTGATGCTCCCGGGAGTCTTCTCTGCGGTGCATGAAGCAAGAAACAGCAGCGAAACGGACATGATGATGGCAACCCACATTATTTTCAGCAACCCACGCACGAAGAGCCTCCTGAAACAATTGATGCCACATATTAACACACATTTCTCAACAATAGCTAGTTTAACGTTAAAATTCTTTGTATTGGCATTGAATCATTCATTTTGGGACATTATGTCCTTTATCATACGCTCAAGCGGTGGCTATTACACGGACCTCCTTACCGTCAAGCTCGGTGCTGTACACTGTGTCCCCGATTGCCTTGGGTTCATTCACGACCACGTCCCTCAGCTGCTCTATCAGGGCAGGAATGCTGTCTCTGGCTATCTTGTCGGCGGTCCTGACGGGGATAAGGCGATCCTCTCCGACTGTTGTCCTGACTGTTGTGGTCAAGGTCCTTGTCGGTGCTGTGCGCTCCTGGACGGCGAAACGTTTGCCTCTTAGGCATCTGTTGCCAGTGGTCTCCCCCGTCTTCTCGTCGAATCTGACCTGGCAACCGTTGGGGCAGATTGTGCATGTGACCGTACCCTCTTCGGGAAAACCCTTCTTCATGCAGTTGGACTTCTCCTCATCCCAGGACTCCATGGCTTCGCCCCTCAGGAGGTGGACGGCATTGCGACCTGCCATCTCGCCCTGTTCGGAGACATAGTCTGCAAGATCCATCACATGGCGCGAGTTGCCGCAGGAGAACACCCCGCTGACGTTTGTCTGCAGGTGCCTGTCCGTATCCACTGCATTGTTGGGCAGAAGCTTGACACCGACCGTCTGGGCGACCTCGTTCTCCGGAATCAGCCCAACTGAGAGCACAAGGGTGTCGCAGTCTATTCGCCTTGCAGTGCCAGGTATGACCTTGCCGCTGTCGTCAAGGTCGGATAGCTCCACAGCCTCCAGCCTCTTCTTCCCTATGATCCTCGAGACCGTTGTCCTCACATAAAGCGGGATGCCGAACTCCTGTACGCACTGGCTGACATTTCTGGCAAGGCCTGTCGGCTGCGGCATGATCTCCGCTATGGCAAGGACCTTAGCGCCCTCATAGGTCAGCCTTCTTGCCATGATTAGACCTATGTCTCCCGACCCCAGGATGACGACTCTCCTTCCCACCATCACGTTCCGGACATTCACAAGGTTCTGTGCAACACCTGCAGTGAAGACACCTGCAGGTCTGCTTCCCGGAATGGAGATGTTGCCTCTTGTCCTCTCCCTGCAACCTGTGGCAAGGACTATGGCCCTTGTCCTGAATCTCTCTATCCCGTCACGGGTGTATGCGGACACACAGTAGCCGTCGCCCGCCTTCTCTATGCTGCTCACATGGCGGGAGCAAAGGATCTGGGCCCCTGCCTGCTCCGCCTCAAGGATGGCCCTTACAGCATACTCCGGGCCTGTGAGCTCAAGGTTGTACCTGATCAGGCCGAACCCGTTGTGTATGCACTGGTTCAGGATTCCACCTGCCCGCTTGTCCCTTTCAAGGACGATCACCGAATCCGCACCCTCTCTCTTCGCAGCGCATGCAGCCGCAAGTCCGCCAGGTCCTCCGCCGATGACAAGAACATCGCACTCCCTCATCATTTCACCTCCCCGCAGAACATCTCGCTGCCTACACCCCTGTAGTCGATCTCCTCAGGCTTCATGCCGTAATCCCTGATCAGCATGTCAGCTATCTTGGCAATGCAGTATCCGCCGTTGCATCTGCCCGTGGTGGCCCAGGCACGGTACTTGATAGATGATATGCTCCTGGCTCCGAAGCGGTTCTCGATTGCATCTCGGATCTCACGTCTTGTCACGTTCTGGCAACGGCATACGATCTCACCGTACTCAGGGTCCTCCGCTATGAGCCTCTCCTGGGCTTCAGCTGAAAGCTCACGGAAGCGCACACGAGGTTCTCTGATGGGGTTGAAGTCCTTCTTCTCCCTCATTTCAATGTGGCTGCCCAGAATCTCGCGGACCATTCTGGCAATAGGCACTGAGGCAGTGAATCCGGGGGACTCGATCCCTATCAGGTTTATCAGTCCAGGGCATTTCTCCTCCTCCTTTATCACGAAGTCCCGGAAACCGCCTTCGCCCTTGGGAGCCTGCTTCGGTCGGATCCCGCAGTAGTTCCCGATAATGTACCGTCTCTCAATGGCAGGCAGAAGTGCCTTGGCCTCGTTGAAGAGCTTATCCATGATATCTGCGGTGGTTGCGTAGTCGTCAGGGTCATCCTGATACTCGGCGCTGGGTCCTATGATTATGTTGCCGTCTATGGTAGGTGTCAGATGCACACCCAGTCCGCCGATGCCCGGCTTGGGAACAGGGTACGCAGGGATGTCGCAGAGCTTGTCAGCCACCTTGTCCAGAATGAAGTACTGTCCCCTGCATGGGTATATGCGGTAGTCGTCCACACCCAGCATGGCAGATATCCTGTCGCAGTACAGACCTGCAGAATTCACAATGAACCTGGCCCTGAACTCACCTTTTGGTGTCGTGGCGACAAAGAC
>JAFVFA010000291.1 GCA_017475725.1 Spirochaetales bacterium | reverse complement strand
GGCCTGCTCGGGTTCCTTGCGGTCACACTGGTGGAGGCCCTGCAGATGGTGGTGGTCTTCGTGCCTGCGGAGTTCATCCAGATCTCAAGCGGCCTGAGCTACCCCTTCCCCATAGCCCTGGCGCTCTGCGACCTGGGGGTCTGTCTCGGTGCGAGCATCATCTTCGTCCTTGTCCGCGTCTTCCATATGAGAAACGAGGAGTTCGAGAAGCGCCGCAGAAGAATCGACCGGCTTTCCTCAGCCGTCCATGACCACACGACCGTGTTCCTCCTCTATCTTCTCTTCTTCATGCCCATGGTGCCTTTCGGGGCCATCTGCTACTACGGAAGCGGCACCAACCTGCGCTACAGGAGATACATCCTGACCGTGGCCACCGGAGTCATCCCGTCCATTGTCGTGTCCAACCTGATGGGGGCCGCGGGAAAGGCCTTTCTGGTGCAGAACCTGCCGTTCTGGCTCCTGCTGACCATAATCATCGCACTTGCAGTTCTGCTCTTCGTTCTGGTCGCACTGTTCATCAGAAAGTTCATCTTCAAGGATACCGATGGGACGCCGGACTCCATGGTGTACCACATCCTTCTGTCAGTGGCGGGAATCTGGCATGGAAGAAGGCAGAAGGCAAGGATTGTCGATGATCTGATGTCGGAGGTGGACGTTCCATACATAGTACTGTGCAACCATGAGTCCTTCTTCGATTTCCATTATATCGCAAAGCTGGACCACCCCAGGAACCCTGCTTTCGTCGTGAACGACTACTACTGCACCCGCCCCGTTCTGAAGAGACTGGCAAAGGCGTCGGGAATGATCGGGAAAAAACTTTTCACACCGGACTTCGCATCGACCATGGACATGCTGAGGACCATCCGCAAAGGGTACCCTCTGGTCATCTTCCCGGAAGGGAGGCTCTCCACGGACGGCCGCACGAACCCGATCATAGAGGGGGCGGCCTTCTACAAGAAGCTGAATGTGGACCTTGTCCTGGCCAGGATAGACGGGGCATATCTGTCAAACCCGAAATGGAGATCCAGGCGGATGCTCTCAGACATAACAGTCACAGTCAGATGCGTGCTCAAGGCCTCGGAGATCAGGGACATGCCTGATTCAGACCTGGACAGACTCATAGCTGACACAATCTCAAACAACGCCTTCGAGGCAGAACCCGGACGGAAGTACAGATGCAGGGGCAAGGCCAAGGGGCTGGAGGGGATCCTGTACAGGTGCGCGGATTGCGGGGCCCTTTACACCACAAGAGGCAAAGGCAACAGCCTTGTGTGCTCATCTTGCGGGGCTGTGCACACATTTGACGAAACCTACAGGTTCAAGGGCCGGATTGGGACAATAGCCGATTACTACGACAGGATCAAGGACATGGAGGCCGACACCTTGGACACTTTCAGGCTTGAGGCGGACGTCAGGACCACGATCTTCGGGGCCAATGGAGGCCCCACCCGCAGAGAGACTGGGAGATGCACCCTTAGTCCTGAAGGGTTCTCATACCATTCGGGGACGATGGACTTCTCGGTGCAGATGAGGGACCTCCCTGCCCTTGCATACTCATGCAGCAAGGAATTCGAGCTCTACCATGACGGCGAATTGATGTACTTCTATCCGACTGAAAACCCGACCCAGGTCGCACGCTGGGCCCTGCTTGTGGATATGATGGCTCAAAGGAGGCATAAATGAAGAGGAAAACACTGATAAACATTTCAAAGAGGACATTTTCAAGTGTTTGCATCCTGTTTGCAGGGCTTCTGGTCTTCTCAATTGCCATGACCTACCTTCTGCCGAAGGGGAGTTTCGGCACCCTGGCCGACGGAGGCGTCAACTATCTGGACTACAGGCAGAGTGGAGACCAGAGGGGGATCCCCATCTGGAAGGGCATTCTGGCTCCGGTCCTGGTGTTCTTCTCAGAGGACGGCCTCTCGCTCTCCATGCTCTCTCTCTTTCTGTTCGTCATATCCGCAGCGTTCCAGGTCATGAACGACACTGGTGGAATCAAGTCGATTGTGCAGAGCGTGTCCGACCGGTTCCAGGGAAGAAGGTCTATTCTTCTGGTCCTGATCTCCCTTCTGTTCTACTGCTTCGGCTCCTTCCTGGGTCTGTTCGAGGAGATGCTGACCATGCTGCCCATAGTGGCCGCACTGTGCATCTCGATGGGATTTGACTCCTTCACGGGCTTCCTTTGCTGCACCATATCCTGCGGATTCGGCTTCGCCAGCGCCATCACGAACCCGTTCACCGTGCTGTTCGCCTCACAGATAATAGGGGCGAACCCCATGGCCGGCATCTGGCTGCGTCTGGTCTTCTTCGCAGTCATGTTCGTCGTTCTGCAGATCTTCATCCACACCTACACACGGATGATAAGCAGTCACCCGGACAGAAGCCTGACTTTCTCCCATGACCAGAGAATCAAGGAGGAAGGGGATCCGATCGGGACGGACTCCACGCCGAAAGCCTCCCGCGCAAAGCTTGTGTACTCCATCTTTCTGCTGGCTGCGCTAATTTTGATTGTGGGAGTCTCCCTTCTTGATGCCACAAGGGGCTATGCAGTCGTTGTCCTTACAGCCTATTTCCTGGTCTTCGGGATACTTGCAGGGGTTCTGGCCTGTGCGGACCTGAGACTGGTGCTGAAAAGCTTCGGCAGAGGTTTCCTCGGGGCCCTGCCCACCTTGGCCTTCATAGCCTTCGCCGCCTCCGTGAAATACGTCTTCGAGGTCGGTGGAATCATGCCCACCCTGGTGCATCAGATAAACTCGGTCATCAGTGGCCACAGCAGCATCACTGTTGCCCTGTCCATCTTCCTGATTGTGCTGGTCCTCGAGTTCTTCATATCCTCTTCAAGCGCGAAGGCCATACTTGTGATGGGCATCCTCGCCATGGTGAACACGGGGCTCTCGAAGCAGATGCTGGTTCTGCTGTACACCTGTGCGGACGGCTACACCAACGTGATCTTCCCCACCAGTCCGGTCCTGCTGATATCCCTATCCATGATCGGGATCGACTACTTCAGATGGGCCAGAAAGGGTTGGATCCTGTTCGTCGTGGTGTTCATCCTGACGATTGCCCTAATAGCGCTCGGGATTTTTGCGGGATACTGACCTTTCCCGTAAGCCAACCGCAATGAATTGGCCGATCATTCGGCAGACGGCCAGGTGACAGGCGCAGAGAAGAAGGTCATGACCTCCTGCTTCAGCAGATCCGCCTGCTCCTCTGTAAGGGCGTTGGGCTTGTACGGGACCTTCGTGGTGTCGGCGCCGAGGATGTAGTTGTAGAACGTCAGAGCCACCAGAAAGCTTCCACCCATGCCGGGATGCTTCAGATCCGCATGGTAGAGCGGTATGTCAGTACCCTGGTTGTACACATCAAGCATCACAAGGCCGCAGTGGACGACCTCAACCCCAAGCTCCTTGCCGAGTCTTGTGTAGGCATCGGCGAGGAGAAAGGCCATCTGGTCGGTGGTCCAGCCGTTGTACTTGAGGTCCGGGAAGCCCTCGGCATAGCCCCAGGTCTCGTAGAGGAGCACACGTGCGCCATTGGCCCTGGCCTTCTCCGTCAGGGTCTTCGCCGCATCGTGGAACTTGTCGTACTTGTTGATGGGCCTGATGCTCTGCTCCTGGATTATGACTATGTCGTACCTGT
>JAFVFA010000290.1 GCA_017475725.1 Spirochaetales bacterium | reverse complement strand
GGCTGACAAGAACAAGGATACAGCAGATGTCCTGAACTACTACGACAGGATGTTCCCCACAAAGCTCAGTGACCCCAGGATAGTCAGGACAGAGGAGATAGTCAGGGCGTTCTTCGTGCATCAGGTCTTCCAGGCCAACCCTGCCCTGCTTGCCGCCACAGGTGACATGCTGGACCAGAGGAAGCTCAAGTTCCCGCAGGGTACCCAGGCTCTGGCAGCGATCATGGGCAGCTATCTCAAGGGGACATCGTTCTCGGAGTCGACGGAGGATGACCTGTTCTCCTTCCTGACCTTGCCGGCAAGGCTGTATCCGGATTCGCTCTCAAAGCAGATCGCATACATTCTGGAGCATTGGGCGTCTCTCCTTCCGGAAGGTTTTGCGGATCTTCTGCTCAAAAGCTATGACTACATGAAGGAGGAGGACAAGCCGCATTTCCAGGGTGGCCCCGGTCCGATAGACATTCCCGATTACTCGTTGGTGGGCGACGATGACATAGAGTCATTCACCCCGGACCGCAACTGGATGCCGAACGTCATAATGATGGCCAAGAGCACCCTGGTCTGGCTGGACCAGCTGTCCAAGAAGTACCAGAGGGACATCCACAGGCTGGACCAGATCCCCGACGAGGAGCTTGACGCCCTGAGAGACGGAGGCTTCACCGTACTCTGGCTCATAGGTCTCTGGGAGAGGAGCCCAGCCTCAAAGAGGATCAAGAACCTCTGCGGAAACCCGGATGCGGAGTCATCGGCCTATTCGCTGAAGGGCTATGAGATCTCAGGCAGAATCGGTGGCTGGGATGCACTTTTCAACCTGAAGGGCCGCTGCTGGGCACGTGGAATAAGGCTTGCCAGCGACATGGTGCCGAACCACACCGGACTGGACAGCGACTGGATGAAGAACCACAGCGAGTACTTCATGCAGCAGGACTACCCTCCGTTCCCCGCATACACATACAACGGGCCGAACCTCTCCGATGACCCGGACCTGGACATCAGGATAGAGGACCACTACTACGACAGGACGGATGCCGCCGTCACGTTCAGGAGGATAGACAACCGCACCGGACGCTGCACATACATCTTCCACGGAAACGACGGGACTACCATGCCATGGAACGACACCGCCCAGCTCGACTTCCTGAAGCCGGAGACAAGGGAGGCAGTCATCCAGCAGATCCTTGCGGTTGCAAGGAACTTCCCCGTGATAAGGTTCGACGCGGCCATGACCCTTGCCAAGCGCCACATACAGAGGCTCTGGTACCCGAAGCCGGGCACAGGCGGCGACATTGCTGGAAGGACCAGCCACGGAATGACGGACGAGGAGTTCTCCAGATGCGTCCCGAACGAGTTCTGGAGAGAGGTAGTGGACAGGATACAGAGCGAGCTTCCAGACACACTGCTTCTTGCAGAGGCCTTCTGGATGATGGAGAGCTACTTTGTCCGGACCCTCGGCATGCACAGGGTCTACAACAGCGCCTTCATGCACATGCTGAAGAACCAGGACAACAAGAAGTACCGCGACATGATCAAGGCCACCCTCGAGTACGACCCTGACATCCTCAAGCGCTACGTCAACTTCATGAACAACCCGGACGAGGACACTGCCATAGCGCAGTTCGGCGACGGAGACAAGTACTTCGGCGTCTGCACCCTGCTTGCGACCTTGCCCGGTCTTCCGATGTTCGGCCATGGCCAGATTGAGGGCTTCAGGGAGAAGTACGGGATGGAGTACCAGAGGGCATACTGGGACGAGCAGCCTAACGAAGGCCTCATAGAGGAGCACAGAAGAAGGATCTTCCCGCTTCTCAAGATGCGCTGGCTGTTCTCGGAGTCACGCTACTTCCAGCTTTTCGATGCATATGATGGCTACGGCAACGTGATCGAGTCCGTCTATGCCTACACCAACGGCGATGACAACCAGATGGCCATGGTCCTCTACAACAACCAATACGAGCGTGTTGAAGGCTGGATAAAGGACAGCGTCCCCAAACTTGTCAAGGAAGGTGGAGACAGAAGGATCCAGACCATCTCACTGGCCGAGAGCCTGCGTCTCAAGCGCGGCGTCAGGAGATACTTCATCTACAGGAACTTCAGCAACGGCAAGACCTATCTCTACCCCTCTGCCAACCTCTTTGAGGAAGGCATGAAAGTGTCCTTGAACGGCTACGAGACCAAGGTTTTCACCAACATCTATGAGGTTGAGGACATCGATGGGGTCTATGAGCGCCTCTACAACAAGTATCAGGGCCACGGGATCTACGACCTTGACCACGAGATCAGGGTCCTCTATCTGCAGCCCGTCTTCGAGGCCATAGAGCCCATGAAGAGCCAGCGGTTCTTCAAGGACCTGAAAGCCGT
>JAFVFA010000289.1 GCA_017475725.1 Spirochaetales bacterium | reverse complement strand
TGTTTTGGCTGGGGCTTGGTCTTCACCCTTTCCTTGTTCAGCGCAAAAGCGATGAACAGACAGACCATTGAGATGAGTGCAATCACAATGACACCCGTTATGACTGGCTTGTACTGGAGGTCAGTTATGGCCTTGCCGTTCTCTCCGATCACCTCGTTGCCTGCTGCATCAAGTCTCTTGGCATAGGCGAAGCTCGCAAGGGCTATTGCCGGGATGGATCCGAGTGCGGCTCCCATCGATCTCCAGACAGAGAGCTTGTTCCTCTCCTTCACATCTGTGGTGACAACGGAAGCCAGAGAGCCGTACGGTATCTGCAGAGCCGTGTATATCATTCCATATAGGATATAGGTGACGGTCGCATAGACGCATGTTGCAGTGTAGTGGTCAGCCTCTCCAAGTCCGGGCCATTTGACGAACATCAGGATTCCGGCAATTGTGAACGGTACAGCCGCATAGAGTATCCATGGGCGGTAACGACCGAACTTGCTGGGCTTGATCGTGTCCGCGATCCTTCCCATGATCGGGTCGTTGATTCCATCCCAGATCCTGGCCACCACGAACATGATCATGATGAATAGGGGACTGATGTGGAAGATGTCGGTGTAGAACTTCTGAAGAAGTGATGTGACCAGTGCAAATGTGAAACAACCTGCAGTGTCCACAAGGGCATAGCCGAAGTAGTCCTTGGTTTTCAGACCACTTGTTCTGGCTATGTAGCTTCTGCTTTCCTGTTTGTTTGAGCTCATTCTTTTCTCCTTGAAAGAATCATAGCATGGTTTTAGTTACCATTGGGAAAAAAAGAGGGGAAGTCCGTCCTAGTTCTCAGCCCAGAATATGGCGGTCCTCACAGCCTTCTTCCAGCCGTCAACAGAGGCCTTTCTCTTGTCTTCAGGCATCGAGGGCTGGAACCTCTTGTCGATTCCCCAGTTCTTCCTTATGTCATCCTTGCTCTTCCAGTATCCGGTCGCCAGTCCTGCCAGATAGGCAGCTCCAAGTGCTGTGGTCTCTATGCACTTTGGTCTGACCACCTCGGAGTTGAGGACATCGCTCTGGAACTGCATCAGGAAGTCGTTGGCGCTTGCGCCGCCATCGACACGGAGGCTTGTGATCTTGAGTCCTGAATCCTGCTACATTGACCTTGCAATGTCATTGGACTGATATGCAAGGGACTCCAAGGTCGCCCTGATGAAGTGGGCTCTGCTGCATCCGCGGGTGAGGCCCACGACTATTCCCCTGGCATTCTGTGTCCAGTAAGGTGCTCCAAGACCCGTGAAGGCAGGGACCACGTAGCAGTCGGCTGTGTCTTTGACCTTCTCGGCCCATTCCTGGCTTTCCGGTGCGTTCTCGACTATCGCCATCTGGTCCCTGAGCCACTGGATTGCGGCCCCTGCCACGAACACACTGCCTTCAAGGGCATATTCCACGTGGTCCTCATAACCCACGGCTATGGTCGTCACCAGACCGTTGTTGGACTTGACAGGTTTCCTGCCGGTGTTCATGAGCATGAAGCAGCCTGTGCCATAGGTGTTCTTCATGTCGCCCTGCTCAAAGCAGCACTGACCGAAGAGGGCGCACTGCTGGTCTCCGGCCGCCCCGGCTATTGGGATCTCTCCGCCGTAGATCTCGAAGTCCGTCTTGCCGTAGATGCAGCTTGAGGGCTTCACCTCCGGAAGCAGGCTTCTTGGTATTCCCAGGATGTCCAGAAGCTCATCATCCCACTGCAGAGTGTGGATGTTGAAGAGCATTGTCCTGCTTGCGTTTGTGTGGTCTGTTACATGCACAGCACCGTTTGTGAGTCTCCAGATCAGCCATGTCTCAATGGTTCCGAAGGCAAGTTCCCCGTTCTGGGCCCTTGTTCTTGCCCCAGGGACGTTGTCCAGTATCCACTTGATCTTTGATCCTGAGAAGTATGCATCGGGGACCAGACCGGTCTTCTCCCTGATGGTCTCGGCATGGCCGTCAGCCACGAGCTTGTCGATGATCGGGGCTGTTCTCCTGCACTGCCAGACAATGGCGTTCGTTATTGGCTTGCCTGTGGATCTGTCCCACAGGACCGTGGTCTCTCTCTGGTTTGTGATACCGATCGAGTCTATCTCCTTGGCCGTGACACCGAGTTTCTTCATCGCAGCTCTGGAGACCTCCAGAGTGGTGTCCCAGATCTCCTCTGCGTCGTGCTCGACCCAACCCGGATGTGGGAATATCTGCGTGAACTCCTTCTGGGCTACGCTGCATATGTTTCCTGAATGGTCGAACAGAATGCATCTGGAACTGGTGGTCCCCTGGTCCAGGGCCATGACGTACTTCATCTCGAATCCTCCTTTCACCTTTTCATTTTCAACTGAAAAGTAATTAAATTCTAGGTCCTGATTTCTGTGAGGTCAAGCAGATTTGAACACTTGTGTTAAACGAAAATGGTTGTTTCTGCTCAAAACATTCAAAAACGTTCATTAGTCGTTGACAGCAGATATCGTTTGACATAGACTGGAGCCATGTTACCGATGGAAAGACAACACAGGATATCCGAGATTCTGACCGAGAACGGAATCGTCCAGGTTTCAAGGCTGGCTGAGGAGTTCGGTGTGTCTGAGCTCACAATCAGAAGGGACCTTGACCAGATGGAGGAGAACGGACTCCTGAAGAGGACCCACGGAGGGGCGACTGTTCTCAGGAACATGAACGCAGAACCCCACTACCTGCAGAAGGCTGCTCAGTTCGCAGAGGAGAAGAGGCGGATTGCCCAGAAGGCCGTTGAACTTGTAGAGGACGATGACATAGTCATGGTGAACAGCGGAACCACCGCTTCAGCCGTCCTCAAGGCACTGCTAGAGAGCGGACGTTCCATCACCATAATAACGAACAACATTGATGTCCTGATCCATCCGGATACAACAGGAAAATGCACAATCATCCTGACTGGAGGCGTCTATAGAAGCCGTTCTCGGTCTCTATCAGGTGCCATGTCAACCAGTCCGCTGGAGCGGATGTACGCAAACAAGGCCTTCATCGGCGTAGACGGCATATCGGAGGAGGCAGGGCTTACAACCCCTATATACGAGGAGAGCCTGGTCAGCAGGATGATGCTCAAGCACACCACCGGCAAGGCGTTCGTCATAACGACGCACAACAAGATCGGGGTCATAAGCAACTATCAGATCGCTAAGACTGATGAGATACACGGAATAATCACGGACAGGGAGGGTGCGGAATACTTCCGGTCCGACAGCAACATCAAAGCTGAGATAATAGAAGCTTAATCGAGTTTGGAGGATAGCTATGGAGACAAGACCTTTCGTGCCATGGAAGATGGTCAACGATTTCATGATTGATGTGTTTGAGAAGTACGGAGTTCCCAGAAAGGACGCCGAGATCTGCGCAGATGTTCTTCTGGAGTCTGACAGAAGGGGAATAGAGAGTCACGGCTGCAACCGCTTCAAGCCGATCTACCTTGACAGAATCAAGAACGGAACCCTTCTTCCAGTGACAAAGATCGACATAGTCAAAGAGACACCGACCACCATCGTCATGGATGCCAACAACGGAATGGGTATGGTCGCATCCCACAGGATGATGGAGATGCTCATCGAGAAGGCCAAGGTTTACGGAATGGCGGGCGGAGCAATCTACAACTCCACACACTACGGGATTGCTGGCTACTGGACAACGATGGCCGAGAAGGCTGGAATGATCGGAATCTCCGGCACGAACGCCCGTCCTTCGGTCGCTCCCACATGGGGCGTCGAGCCAATGATGGGTACCAACCCGCTTACATTCACAATGCCGACTGATGAGGATTTCCCATTCAACTTCGACTGCGCCACTTCCACAATCCAGAACGGAAAGATCGAGTTCTACGAGAGAAGCGGAAAGCCTACCCCTGCAGGTCTTGTGGTCAACCGCCAGGGCGAAACCATGACTGAGAGCGGAAAGATCCTCAAGGACATGAGAGCCGGCCAGGCTGCACTCTGCCCGCTTGGAGGTCTCGGTGAGGCGACAGGCGGATACAAGGGATACGGATTCACGACCATAGTCGAGATCCTCTCCGCCGCGCTGACCGGAGGCCCGTACATGAAGGACCTCAACGGCAAGGACAAGGACGGGAATCCCCAGATGTACAGACTGGGCCACTTCTTCTTCGTCATCAATCCTGAGTTCTTCATGGGCCTTGACACATTCAAGAAGACAGCTGGTGGAATCTGCCGCGGACTCAGGAATTCCGCAAAGGCTCCGGGAGCAGAGCGCATCTACACTGCAGGAGAGAAGGAGCACGATGCCTGGCTTGACCGCAAGGACAAGGGCGTACCGGTCGGAGAGGCGATCCAGAAGGAGTTCATAGCTCTCAGGGACGAGTTCCATCTTGACTACAAGTTCCCGTTCGAGAAGTAAGATCACCACTGAACTGCGTGATTTCATAGGGCATCCGGCGATGGATGCCCTTTTTTTAACGGAAAATGAAAAAATGTATAAATAGTTTTTATGGAACCATGGTATAATAGAGGCTAGTTCGTTTAGGTAGGTTAGTGATGGCTGATTCATTGAGAGTCGAGGATATCCGGCAGTTCAACATAAAGAGTGTCCTCTCCCTTATCCATGATTCCAGGAACGCCGGTGGTCTTTCCCAGTCTGACGTTGTGAGCAGATTGACGCTGAAGGCTCCCACCGTGTTCAGGATATTCAATGCGCTTGAGGCGGACGGATTCATATCCCCCTGCGCAAGCAAGAGCACTTCTGACCTCCCCAAAAGCGGCAGAAGGCCTACTTATTACAACATCAATGACGATGCATGCTACGAGCTGGCTGTCGAGTTCTGGTCCAACTGCATATCGGTCGGTGTGTTCAACTTCGCCTGTGATGTGATCTATTCCGACATCCATTCGCTCAAGGATTCCACCGGAATCTCTGAGGTGATAGACACGATCTCCTCAATGGTCGGCATGGCCATATCCAAGACCGGGATAGACAAGGACAAGATAATAGGGCTTGGGGTTGCGGCCCCGGGCAAGGTCTCGGTCTCGGACGGCAAAGTCATCTATTACGGAAGGATCCCAGGCCTGGAGGACTACCCGCTCAAGGACATCCTGGAGCAGAGGACGGGACTCAAGGTCCTTGTGCACAACAACTGCTCCGCCATTGCATATTCGCTTTACAATTCAAGAAGCAAGACGTCATCAGGCTCTCTTTTCGCCTTCCTTCTCAGAAGCGGCGTCAACGGTTCGCTGGTCAATGAGAACGGGATATTCCTGTCTGCGGACAACACGACCCTGGAGGCAGGACACCTTATAGTCAAGCCGGACGGGGTGAAGTGCAACTGCGGGATGTGCGGTTGCCTTCAGGCCCAGCTTCTGGACCTGGACAAGGACTATGGTGACTCGGAGAGCTCCTTCAAGAGTCTCTTCGACAGCATCCCATCAGGGGAGAAGGGCGATGAGATAGTCAGGAAGGCCGCCGATTACCTGTTCATTGCTGTCAAGGACATCCAGAGGTTCTCGGCCCCTGACTCCTTCCTGATCATTTGCTCCTCAGCCTTTGTGGCCGAGCGGATAGCCGCATGTCTCAGGGGGCGTCTTGCAAAGGAGCGGGATTTCTTCGCCCAGAACGATCCCGCCATAATAGGGATGGGTTATGACACTTCTCTGGCTCTCAGGGGAGCTACCGAACTTGTGTTCGCGGATTTCTTCGGGAAGTGAGGTGTTAGTCAAGAATACATCAATGAGAAACTGATCGCTCAGGTTTCAAGGAGGAGAAATGAAGAAACTAGCTTTGGTTTTTGCCCTTGTCGCATTGACAATGGCCATGGTTTTCGCCGGCGGTTCCGCTGAGACTGCTGCGGAGAAGGAAATTGAGATCAAGTTCGTCACATGGTGGGTCGGTGCAGATACAAAGGCCGGTGCAATCCAGGAACTGGTGGACGAGTTCAACGCAAACCACGTCGGAAAGATCAAGGTTACCATTGAGGGAACCGCTGATGCAGACGGCCTTGCAAACTCAATCAGCACACAGATCGCAGCCGGAAACCCACCGGATGTCTTCTGCTGGGGCCCGACAGTTGCAGGATTCGAGAACTATGACGGAAATCTCTTCATGGATTTCACCGAGGACCTCAAGGGCGAGTGGAGCGAGTGCTTCGCTGACGGTATCCTTGACCAGGCAACATACCATGGAATGACGAAGTCCCTTCCATACGATATGGCCTACACACCGATCTGGTACAACACGAACATCCTGAAGGAGGCCGGAGTTGAGAAGCTTCCTGAGACAATGGACGAGTTCTGGGACATGTGCGACAAGGTCAAGGCCGCAGGCTATTACCCGACAGCACAGATGACCGGCGGAAACAATGCCTGGACATCAATGCTCTGGTACACCTTCCTTTGCGGATCGATCGGCGGACCGGCAATCTTCGACAACTTCGAGCAGGAGTTCCCGACAAACCCGGTGTTTGTGCAGGCTGCTGAGATTCTTCAGAGAATGTATCTCGAGTACACCCACAATGATGCAATCGGAGGAGATGCTGGTGTCGCTGGCGGCTACTACCTTGCAGGCAAGACTGCCGCATTCATCAACGGACCCTGGTACATCGGCCGTGTCAAGAACGAGGCTCCTGAGGTCTTCGAGGCCACAGAGATGGGCTTCTTCCCGACAATCAACAACGAGAAGATCATGGTCTGCTCCACACTGACCAACCTTGCGGCTGCAAACCAGAAGGATCCTGCCAAGAGAGCCGCTGTCATCGAGTTCCTGAAGTGGTTGACAACAGCGGAGAACGCAAAGAAGGTCGCCGAGTCCTCCGGTGCTGTGCTTGCAGTCAAGTTCGATGCCTCCGGTAACGACAACAGGCTCACAGCCCAGGTCAACGACATCATCAACGGATCTAAGGGATTCGTGAACTACTGGCAGTTCTATGTCGCTGCTGACATGCAGCTCGAGTTCGGCCAGGCCCTTGCAGCCATGGGCGCAGGGAAGATCACACCGGCAGAGTTCGTTGCACAGATCTCAAGTCTGTTCTGATTCCGCCCTAATGGATCAATCCCGGAGGAACGGTCGTACGGCCGTTCCTCCGTTGTTGCCTTCATCTTGCGATTCCTATACAGTGAGTACAATTATGAAAACTAAGAAACAGAGCAATGTCATTTGGATTCTGATATTTCTGGCTCCAGCTATAGCGTTGTTCTCACTTTTCTTCATATACCCCATCGGAATGGTTGTCGGAACCAGTCTCACGGACTGGAGAAACTCCGTTGGGATGAACTTCATAGGACTTGAGAACTACATCAAGTTCTTCCAGAATGCGAATTTCAGAACCGCACTCGGAAACAACATAATATGGGCCCTTTCCCTGGGCATATTCCAGATAGGGATGGCCACTGCAATGGCCTGCATCCTGGCCAGAAGGCCAAAGGGATGGACCGTCTACCGTACAGTGTACTTCCTTCCATCGGTCATATCCGGTGCTGCGCTCTCCATGATGTGGAAAGCAATCTACAATGCCCAGCACGGTGTCCTGAACGCGTTTCTGAACACCATCGGGCTGTCTGACCTTGCACACAACTGGCTGGGGGAGATGGAGACCGCCCTCCCGGCCGTGATAATATCCCAGATATTCTACATAGGCTACTTCATGGTCATCATACTCGCTTCAAGGGTCGGAATTGACGACAACTACTACGAGGCCGCGATGATAGACGGAGCCAATGTCTGGCAGCAGGAGCGATTCATAACGCTGCCTCTGCTGAAACCGATCCTGATAACCACGGTCACGCTTGCCCTGGCCTATGGCCTTAGGCACTTCGAGGCCACATACCTGATGACTACAGGTGGTCCGAACCATGCAACAGAGACCATGGGGACCTTCCTCTACACCAAGCTTAAGGCGTCCAAATGGGCAGAGGCGAATGCGATAGGAACCATAATCATCATAACCGGCGGTCTTGCCATAAGCGGAATCAGAAGCCTGCTCAGCAGGAACATGGACGTGGAGTAGGGAGGTCGGCGATGAAAACAGTTCTCAAACCCCATCAGGTCGTTGCCAAGATCTTCAAGTGGTTCTACATAGTCTTCTTCCTTGTCTTCATGCTGGCCCCTCTGCTCTGGCTGATTCTGACATCGTTCAAGACTAACATCGAGTTCGATACCGCCAATGCCCTTGCGCTGCCGAAGGTGTGGCAGTTCAGGAACTATGCCAACGCCCTGTCCCTGAGCAATCTTCCACGGATGTTCCTGAACTCTCTGATAGTCGCCGCCCTGACGACGGTCCTTAATGTGATAGTCTCGGCCATGGCTTCCTTCGTCATTGCAAGGGAGAAGTTCAGAGGGTCGAATCTGATTCTGAACATCCTTCTTGCCGGAGTCCTTGTGCCTATAATAGCCTTGATGGTCCCATATCTGAAGATCAACATGAAACTTGGCATCATGGACACGCTCTGGGCCTTGATAATAACGTATTCGGCCATAAACATCCCTACATCCATCTTCCTGATACACGGCTTCATGCAGGCCCTTCCGAAGGCCCTCGAGGAGGCCGCCATCATAGATGGATGCTCATTCCCCCAGAGATTCACAAGAATCATACTTCCGTTGTCGACACCAGGCATAGTCACTGCGGCCACGCTTGTGTTCATATACTGCTGGAACGAGTTCACGTATGCGATGATCCTCACAATATCCGAATCCTGCAGGACCATCCAGCTTGGAATCAGGTATTTCCAGACCCAATTCGTTGTTGACAACACCGGGATGATGGCTGCAATAGTCATAACAATGCTTCCGACGATAATCGTCTACATCTTCCTGCACAACAAGATCATCAGCGGAATGACGGCAGGGGCTGTGAAGGGCTGAATACATGAGAATCGACTCACATGTTCATTACACATCCTGCAGGTGCTTCCCGGAGCTTGAGGAGTACCGCAGAAGGGCGGACCTTGACAAGGTCTTCCTTCTGTCCACCACAAGACCGGATGACGGCCTCTCCTTCAACGGGGCTGTGCATGATGCCATCGTCAGGGACGGAGAGCACTATGTCGGGCTTGGAGCGTTCGAGTATGCATCGTCACTCTCCCTGGAGGATCAGGTCCTGAAGATGAGGGACATGGGCTTTGTGGGCATCAAGATGCTTGAGGGCAAGCCCACGTTCCACAAGGAGCTTGGAAGGTCCATCTGCGACCCCTGCTACAGGAAAGCCCTGGACAGGGCGGCAAAGGAGGGCATGTTCATGCTTGTCCACATTGCGGACCCTCCTGTGTTCTGGGACAGGGAATACGGACAGTATGTGGACGGCTATGACAGCTTCGAGAGCTACATCGGTCAGATGGAGGACTTCCTGTCAATGTACTCTGGCCTTAAGTGCATCTTCGCACATCTGGCGTTCCTGGCCAGAGGGGTGGAGGATCTTGGCCGGATCATGGAAAGCCATGGAAACCTGCTTCTGGACACAACGCCCGGCAGGTGGTTCTACAGGCCGATAACGGAGCAGAGAGAAGCCTACAGCGCCTTCTTCCGCAGATTCCATGACAGGATCCTCACCGGCACTGACGCGGCCTTTGCGGATTCGTCAACGTCCGGGCTTCTTGCGGCCAAACCTATAGAGGAGAGCCTTGACATAGTGCATACGGTGGACAGGTTCCTGTTCTCTGAAGAGCCTTTCCACGACACGTTCCCGTACAGGGTCCCGGTGGAGAGCCTGACTCTCAGGGGTCTTGGCCTTTCGGACCTCGAGAAGGAGATAGGAGGGGACAATGCAGAGCGTCTCATCTGCAAAGGGTGTGACAGGAGGTAGTGATGCTCAGAATGGTTGATGGTGTGGAACAGGCGTTTGAATTCGATGGCAGAGTCTTCCCTGCGCCGGAGATCCGCGTGGGGAATGGCGGAAGCGACATCTCCATGTACCGCGGAAACTACAAGGTCAGGGAGCGGAGGGTCTCCTGGAGAACTCTGAAGGCGAAGGTGTCGGGGGATGAGATTGTCTACAGCGGAGAGGGTGCGGAGATAAGACTCCGCCCGTCGGAGGAGAACGGCTTTCTGATGCTTGGCTTCTCCGTCGTCAGGAGCGATTTCAACAGGTATCAGCTCAGGTTCCACGCAAGCCCGTCCGAGGCCGTCTACGGTGGCGGCGAGCAGTTCTCATGCTTCAATCTCAGGGGAAGAAGGTTCCCCATCATGACAAGGGAGCAGGGTGTGGGAAGAAGCTACAGGAGGCTCTTCACAATCCTTGCGGAGCTCCATGACAAGGCCGGTGGCGCATACCACACCACCTATTATCCTCAGCCCACATTCGTCTCCAGCGGAAACTACTTCATCCATGTGTTCAGCTTCGACTACAGTGTGCTTGACTTCACATCGAACAGGTACCACTCGATCATGTCCTACAGCATGCCTCCCAAGGTGGCAGTCGGTTTCGGGACCTCTCTGATGGACACCGCCAGCAAGGTCAGTCTGCTTCTCGGAAGGCAGGCTCCACTTCCTTCCTGGGTCCATGACGGCATGATCCTTGGTGTGCAGGGCGGAACCGACGTGGTAAAGGGGAAGCTGGAGAAGTCCCTTGCGGCTGGGGTGAAGGTCTGCGGTCTCTGGGCCCAGGACTGGATCGGCAAGTGCGTCACATCATTCGGGTCTCGGCTGATATGGAACTGGGAATGGAACCGGGAGATGTACCCGGGGCTGGACAAGTGGATGCCTGAACTTGAGAAGCAGGGCATCTTCTTCACCATATACATCAATCCCTATCTCAGAAAGGACTACAGCCTCTGCAAGGAGGCCGCTGACCTTGGCTACCTGGTCAAGGACGGAAGCGGAAACGACTACTATGTCGATTTCGGGGAGTTCGACTGCGCCCATGTTGACCTGACCAACCCTGACGCCTACGCCTGGTACAAGGAGAAGATAAAGAGGAACCTGATAGACTTCGGATCGAAGGGCTGGATGGCTGACTTCGGCGAATACCTTCCGACGGATGCCTGCGTCCACAGCGGAATCTCCGGGACTGAGGCCCACAATCTGTGGCCTGGCCTCTGGGCCAAGATCAACTACGAGGCCCTTGAGGAGACGGGGAATCTGGACAAGATGATCTTCTTCATGAGAAGCGGAAGCGCAATGAGCCCCAGGTATGCGCAGAGCATCTGGGCAGGGGACCAGAACGTGGACTGGTCACGTGACGACGGAATAGGATCTGTCATTCCGGCTGCACTGTCGCTTGCCTACAGCGGCCATGGACTCAGCTTCAGCGACATAGGCGGGTACACGACACTCCTATGGATAAAGAGAAGCAAGGAGCTTCTGCTCCGCTGGACGGAGATGAGCTGCTTCACTCCGATAATGAGGACCCATGAGGGCAACAGACCTGCATCCAACTGGCAGTTCGACACAGATGATGACACACTTTCATACATGGCCTTCTGGTCCGACCTCCATCTGAGGCTCAAGCCTTACATTGTTGCCTGCGAGGAGGAGAACGCAGAGAAGGGCCTTTCCGTGATGAGGCCGATGAACTGGTACTCCAGCGAGACCTGGGCCAGGGACTGCGTAAGCCAGTACATGCTAGGCGGTGAGCTGCTTGTGGCACCAATACTCAGAAAGGGGGCCAAGTCCAGATGCGTCAACCTGCCTGAAGGCAGATGGATCCATCTGTTCACCAAGAAGGAGTATGGTAAAGGGATCTACAGCATAGAGTCCAGGGTGCAGGACAGGAGCATTCCTGTGTTCTATCGCGCAGGCGGAAAGTGGGAGGCATTCTTCAAGTCTCTGTTTTAGTTGAATTGAGCGCTTTTGGTATTTTCAGAACCCTTTTGTTGTGATAATATTTTCTTATTGAAAGAAATTAAATCGCCAGACGGCTATGGAGAGACCATGTCTGAGAAACTGAGCGGGAAGGAACTTGCCTCCCTGAGAGAATTTGCGGACAAGATCCGCATGTACACACTGTACAGCATAGGGAACCTTGGAGTTGGCCATGTTGGTGGTTCGATGTCCATCGTGGAGACCCTTGCCTATCTGTACG
>JAFVFA010000288.1 GCA_017475725.1 Spirochaetales bacterium | reverse complement strand
GCCGCTTTCCCATTGCTGGTACCGCTCGACTTGCATGCTTAAAACGCGCCGCCAGCGTTCGTTCTGAGCCAGGATCGAACTCTCCATTATTTGAACCCGGGCCGAAGCCCGGAATAATCTACCGTTATTTCCCTTCAACTCATCCCACCTTCCGGTGGTCCATATCCGAACAACTGATCGTATATCTTCTGTCCGTAATCGAATTGACTGGAAGCCCTCATGCTTCCGAAAAACCTGAATCATGACCAACGGCCTTTCGGCAATCGTCAGGATTCTTTTCTTAACCTTCTCTTCTTTAATATCTCTGTAAAAATCTATTTTTCTTGCTCGTCGAGGTATCTCTCGGCGTGCTCTATGAACATACTCGATTTGGACCAAAAATGTCAACAGAAAATTTCAAAATTTTTTTACGATGTTGTTTTTTTGACCGGAACTCTTGGGACTTCAAGGATTTACGACTTCCGAAAGCATCTCCGGATCGTTGCCGATCAGCCCGAAAACCTTCATTTCATCGCGGTTGAAGGCCAAAAGCCGCCTCGCTTCCTCTGCTGTATTGACAGTCCAGGTGATTATGGGGAGTCTGCCATGCCTCTTCATGTAGGCGGCGTCGATCTGCTCGCAGGAAGGCTTCTGGTATGTGCTTCCGCTGGCCACATGTCCGGCCCCGTCCCACAGGATCTTCGGGATGTCCTTTGAGTGGGCGAAGATGTCAGCCATGGGCAGGTGTATACCTTCCCTGCGGGATATGCCGCGGAAGGCTCTGAGGGCAAAGGGGTTGAAACTTGACACCACCACCCTGTCCTCCAGATGGAACTCCCTTATTATGTCCAAAGTCTTTCTGCAGAGCTCGGGGTTCACCTGTCCGGCCTTGACCTTCAGCTCAACATCGTATACGAACCGGTCCCCGAAAGAGGAGAACAGCTCCCGGAGCAGCGGGACCCTGCAGTCAGAGAAGCCCTCCCCCTTGAAGGACCCCACATCAATGGAGTTCAGCTCATCCAGGGTGAAGCTCTCGATCTCGTGGTCGATCCCCGCGGTGCGCTTCAGTGAGAAGTCATGGGCAACGACGACCTCTCCGCTTCTGCACAGATGCACATCCAGCTCCACCCCGTCGATCAGAGGGCTCTCTGCGCATCTGGAGAAGGAGAGCATAGTGTTCTCAGGATAGTGTTGGCTCATTCCCCTGTGCCCGAACACAAGGACTTTGCGTCTTGCCGCAAGATCAGAAAAGAATTTTTCCATAAAATATATAATAGTATTTAGGAGCTCTGACGGCAATCCGCGGTAAGGGCACCGAGTGCGTTCTGCAGGGCCGAGACAAGCTCCTCTGTGGGAAGCACCCTCTCGTAGCCCTCTTCCCGATAGATGTCGGAATCGCCGTCATCCATGCAGCTGTCCAGGACCTTCTCAATGAAGTCCCTGTCCACTGACGCGGCCTCCGCGGCCTTCCTGCAGGCATCTATCGGCCCGAACAGACAGACGAACCCATCGTACAGGCAAAGGAGCCTCTGCTGGAGATCATCGGAATTCAATGCACGGACATAGAAGGATGAAGCTCTGTCCCTGTTCCTATCAGTCATACAATACCCCTATCGCAAACCATTCTATATCAACGGCATCGCGAAAGGAAGAGAGAAAATCAGAGCATTCCGAGGTAGTCCAGGACGAACTGTATGGTGTCAAGCTGGTCCTGCACCCTCCGTTCTATCTTGAAGCCCCTGAATGTCTCCACCGTGACGGTGGGGATCCTGAGCTCATTGGTCACTGTGTTGTTCACACTGCCGTCCGGTCCCGGCCCGTTGATGGAGAACTCGTTGTGGCAGATGGTCCCGTCCTGGGTTGCGAACACCATGTTGAAGAAGAGGTCCTCCATGCCATCGAGCTTTGTGAAGATGTAGGTGCTTCCCAGGAAGTCCCTGCCTGATGTCATGATTATGGCTTCGTGCAGGTCAAAGACGAAGGATGGCCTCTTGTCCGCTATGTCGCTGAAGATGGCGTCCGCCAGCCTCTCGGCCTCGTTGCCGTTGGGGTCTCCGGGGAAGAAGCGGTTCAGGTCCTGCCGTGCGACCACATAGCGCGAGTCGTTTCTGGCCCCGTTCGCATTGGCGGGAGCAAGGATGTACAGGTCCCCGCATGAGATTGTGGCCTGCTCAGTCAGGATCGCGGCATACCAGGCGGCCTTCTCGTCCCCGTGAACCGCACCGACTATGTACACGCAAGGGCCCTCGTTCTCGCTGTGGATGTGGACGACCTCGGTCTCCATGAAAGTACCTTCCATCAGCTTGTAGCTGTCCCTGGTCACTTCGAAGGTCTCTGTGAAGTACTCCCCGAAATCGGAGAGCTTCATGTTCCATATGTCCAGAACGCTGTCAGGCTCCCAGGCCTTGTAGCCGTCCCACAGGACGGTCTCCCCGGACACGACAACCTTCTGATATCCCTCCACATAGGGGGAATCGCTCTCCGCGGCAGTTTCCGTGGTAGCTTCCGCGGCAGAATCCGAAGCGACTTCGGAAACAGGTTCCACATCAGCTTCCTGGGTGGCGTTTTCACTCGAAACAGTATCCGAAACCTCAATTATTTCAGGAGATTTCACGGCATTTGCCGTTTCATAGGCTATCGTTTGGCTGCTTTCCTTTGAGCAGCCCACAAAAAGGGCGGCAAGAGCGGCCAGAAAGAGTATGGAAATCCTTCTCATAAGGCACCTTTCACTGCGGGTCGGCAAGATAATACCCTATCCCGTTTGTCAGAATATCCTTGTAGGATGGCATGGAACCAAGGCTCATGCCCGTCCCGTCCCCCACAAAGGCATACTGCTCAGCGAACTGCACAAGACACGAGATATGCCTTGCACAGCGCTCCGAGAGGCTGATCCCGGTTTCGTCATACGGCACCGTCACAGCACCGTACTTGGCGGCGCGGGCATAGTACTTGTCCTTGCCTGACACAACCAGATCGGCGTCGATTCTCCCGTGCAGCCTTCCCTGGGAGGCGTTTGCGGTCTCCATCAGAAGAGCCATGGTGTCCGTGAAGTCGCCCAGCTCCCTATGGGTCAGGCCATGGAGGTTTTTGGGGGACTTCTCAACCGTTATGGACATGTAGTCCTCCACGTCCCAGAGTGCAACGGAGGCAAGCTCCAGGGCATCCTCATGGGCAACTATCGCATTGACAGTGGTGTACTCGGGGGAGGCCTCGTGCAGGTCAACCGTGATCTCGATGTCCTCCTGCTGGATCAGGCTTGTGATCCCATAGGCGATCTTCTCCGTCAGGTTCCCGTCAGCACGGCCCGGATAGGCCCTGTTCAGGTTTCTGGTCTCGCTTCCCGAGAGCTGCTGCCCGGAGGAGGCATGGACGTAGACCTCGCTGTCAGGCCACTGGTCCACAGGGTTTGTGGCTCTGCTTCCGAAGCGGAACCAGCGTGTTCCGTTCTGGGTGTCGATAGTGAAGTTCATCGGAGCGGCCTCCTGCGGGTCTGTGCAGGTGAAGGCGCTGTTGTTAGCCCTTGGGATCACATAGAGTGTCCCCTCCGTGGGCTGACAGCACTCCACCAGGGCAACTGCGCTGATGAAGCCAGAAGGCTCGTTCGGATGGGTGCCTCCAAGGACCAGCATGCTGGCTCCAGGGACTCCACTGTCAAGGATGTAGACCTCCGTATCCCCGTTTGTGCCCTTGAGGGCCGGGAACCAGGTGCTGAGCATCTTCATGTCAGTCACGCCAGGACCTGGATAGATCGGCTCCTCCTTGTGCTGTGAGCGGAAGACTATTGTAAGGTAGACCACTGCGACTATCACGAAGATGCAGAGGATCGAGGCTGTGATGATATGTTTAGGTATCTTCTTCATGGCAGCCTCACTTTACAAGCAAAAGACGAAGGATCAGTGTCACCATGACGATTGCGGCATCAAGCTGGAAGAAGAAGTTCTTCTTCTTTTTGAACATGTTAACCACAATCAGGGCCAGCACGAAGGCTACGATTGCAAGATAGACGTACTTTAGCATCTTAACCTCCTATGCTGACAGGAATGACAAAGCATTCGTGTTGAAGATGACTGCAACCGCGGCTGCGATGCAGAAGAGGAACGGAATCACACAGTTCAGGAAGACCTTCTTGTACTTCAGGCCCACTATCTGGGCTGCGTAGTTTCCTGCAAGTGCCGTAGGAGGCATCAGGTCTCCAAGGCAGCAGGTGAATGCAAGAACAGCAGCGACTATGATGTCGTTGCAGCTTGTGTTCTGGATTATGACCAAGAGGAAAGGTACTCCGATGACAGATGCTGCACCGTAGGAGCTGATTGCACCGAAGGCAGGCATGATCGTGAAGGTCGAGATGTACACGAAGGCCATTCCAAGACCAAGGCAGCTGACTACTATCCAGCCTCTTGCACCGACCAGGGTCAGAACCTGGATGAACATTCCGACTCCCATCAGCTTCGCAAGGACCGGGATCGTCGTCTCCATGGCCTCAAGCGACTTCTTCCAGAAGTTGAACCTCTTTCCTGTGAAAAGCCCCACTATTGCGGAGATCAGGAAGATCAGACAGGTTCCCAGCTGAGGGAACTTCGGAACCGCCTTCGAGACCACCAGAAGGACTATTAAGACAATTATAGGCAGATAGAGCTTGAATCCGTACTTCTTTCCGACCTCTGTGTCCAGACCTTCCTTGAGCTTCTCGATGTCCAGGTTCCTGCAGTACTTCAGACCCAGAAACAGGACGGAGAAGATCGCGCAAGGTATGGTCAGCAGGAACAGCGGGCCTCCGAAGCCGATGTACGGCATATCGACACCGCCACCTATGAGCATGGCCGGGATGTTGATCGGAGGTGCGGCCATTCCCATGATGGCGCCCATTGCGATTATGGCTCCGGCCTTCTCCTTCGGGATTCCGATCATCAGAAGAACCGGTGCAACGAGGGCTCCTGCGCTGAGAACAGCGGCTGTTGAAGAGCCTGTGATCATTCCAGGGAACATTATCACGAACATGAGCAGGATCAGCATCAGAGCCGGAACCTTGTGGAACCTTGTGACTATGACCGCATTCAGGGCCTCAAGGGCACCGGACTCCTGGACGACCATCATGAACAGCATGGCCGTCGATATTATGAGCATGGTGTCCACATAGGTGAACGTTCCCTCGAACAGGTGCCTTACAGGGATTCCCTGCCCTCCCACAAGAGCTCCCACGATGGCCCCAAGGATCATCGAGACGCTTACCGGGAGCTTGAGCAGAAGGTTAGCCAGCAGGAACACCGCCAGCATGGAAAGAAGACAGATCAGTTCTATATCCATCGGCAAACCTATCAGTTGAAGACTTCAGTGAAGACTGTCAGTGTGTCCTTGGTTGCATAGACCAGGCTGATAGGAACGTTGTTGGCCTCTGCGTACTTTGTGAACTTGTAGTCGAAGTTTGCATCCTCCTTGAGGACGATCAGGCTGCACTCTGCCATGACCATGTCGGCATATTCGTCGGAGAGTGTTCCCCTGCGTGCTGAACCACCGATGTGGCAGCAGATGACCTCGATGTCATTGGCCTTGATGTAGTCCATGATCTCCTTGGCACGTGCGGTCTCCTCGGCCTCTGAGATTCCAGCGGCTCCGAGTCCCTTGGTGCTGGCACCGACTGCGATGACGACCGTCTTGTAGCCCTTCAGGGCATCGGCTGTTGCAGTTGAGTTGTAGACGTAATCCACTCCGATTCTCTTCATGACGGTATCCAGCATGGCGGCGTCTGTGCTCTGGCCGAAGGATGTGACGTAGACAGGTGTTGCGTAGAGGCTCTTGTCGATTGTTCCGATTGTGACGACTCTGTTCTCCTCGCTTGTCTGCTGGACGAAGTCAACAGTCTTGTTCGGGTCGTACTCTGAATCCACGGTTCCAGTGGATGGAGTTGTTGCGGCCGCGGTTGTTGTGGTTGTGGTTGCGGCAGCGCTTGTGGTTGTTGCGGCTGCAGACGAGGAGCTTGAGCCCTTGCTGCAGGAAGCGAAGCAGAAGACCATTGCGAAGGCCAGTGCGATGATGATTATCTTTTTCATGTATATCCTCCAAAATCCTAGTTTACTAAAATATCTTACACTCAATTCACCGGTTTGAGTAAATTTCCCATTCCGGCATCCACCATGTCGTAGTAGGAGCCAAGTCCCTCGAAGGCGATTGCCCTGTCCGGGTAGGTCTCGCTGAACGCCTTGGCCAGATAGGTGACGCAGGTAACGTGCCTTGCGACCCTCTCCACCAGCGGATAGCCATCCTCCGGGACATCGAAGTAGATGTAGCCGTCAATGTGGGCCTGATAATACAGGGGCTCGTTGCCGTTTATTATCAGATCGTCATCCATCTTGCCGTGTAGAGGCCCCATTGATGGGTTGTAGGTCTCCATCAGGGTCATCATGGAGGCTGTGTTGTCTCCAAGGCTCCTGTGTGACAGTCCATAGGACTTGACGCCTGAGTACTCTGCCCTCATGTCCAGGTCGTCGAACTGCATGTCCAGTGCCATTGACTGGGCAATCGACATAGCAGTCTGGTTGTCGGCCTTCATGTTGACCATTGTGCAGTCCAGATAGAGGAATTCAGGGGAACCCTCGTGCATGTCCATAGTCAAATCAACGCCCTCTTCATTGATGAGGTTGTAGATTGCAGCACAAACCTGCTCTGTCAGGACACCGTTCTCGTTTCCATAGTAGAGTCTGTCAACGTTTCTGATCTCAGGGGTCTCCGTGCCTTTGAGCTCTCTACCGGAGACGTTCTCGTAGTATGTGTAGTCAGGCCACTGGTCCACAGGGTTTGTAAGCCTGTTTCCGACCCTGAAGGTCCTGACGCTTCCGTCTGAAAGTGTGATCGAGTAGAAGTCCTGCATTCCATCCAACGGCGAGGTGTGCGTGAAGCCGCTCTTGTTGGTCCAAGGAATGATGAAGACCCTGCCCTTCGTGGCCTTGAAGTTCTCGACCATGGTGATCGCCGCAAGCGGGCTTGCGCTCTCGTTCGGATGTGTTCCGCCAAGAATCAGGAAGTCTCCTCCCGGAACTCCGCTGTCAAACACATAGATCTCTGTGTCAAGGTCCGTGCCCTTGAGTCCATCGCAGTACTCGGAGAGCATCTTTATCTCAGTGACGTTCGGATTCTCGGCGATAGGCTCGTCCTTGTGCATCGCACGAAAGTCGATTGCAGCTGGAATCGCGAACAGGAGGGCGATGGCAATGACCAGAATGTTCTTTAAGTATCCCATATCCCCCTCCCTATTTGATGTGAAGCGCTCTGAGGGCGAAGGTGACAAGCACAACTGCAACGCACACAAGCTCCTTGAAAGGACGCTTCTTGATTATTTCAAGAATAAGAAGCAGTGCGAACACTGTGATCATTATGTAGTAAAGAACCTGCAGCATCTCACCCTCCTCATCTGATCAGGAAAGACAGACTGTCGCCGAAGACCACCATGATGATTCCCATGGCAAGAACCAGAAGAGCAACAGGCCAGACGGCCTTGAGGCTCTCCTTCCTTCCGAGTTTGAACTCATCGCCAAGTCCATCCGTGACGGACTTGAAGACTCCTCCGTTCATTGTGAGCAGTGCAACAAGTGCGATTGCCGTGCTGCAACCCGTCACGATTACGGTGTTTGCAAGCCAGCCGATCGGGAAGACCGCATAGGTTATCAGGAAGGCCGGAATCGGGACGGAGAGGAAGTAGCCGATTACAAGAGATGCTGCCATCAGTACCAGCATCACGGCTGTGGTGTTGTGAGGCAGGATCCAGTAGCTGTAGATTCCCCTGATTCCAGTCATCGAGCTGACCTCGATGAAGGAGCCAAGTGCAAAGACCAGAGCCATCGGGCCCACGGCCTTCATGATTCCATCCGAGAGCACTGCCATGGTCTTCCTGCCCTTGCAGGCGACAAGTACCACAATCGTTCCAACAAAGAACACCAGTGTGTTTCCACCAAGGTAGAGAACCGAGGCGAAAACACCGTCCAAGAAGGTCGCCAGGCAGACCAGACAGAGGGCCACAAGAGAGATCAGAGTGCTTGTGTTTTTCTCAAAATCCTTTGCTGCAGGCTCTGAGAGGCCCTTTCTCTGGATTAGGGCAAAGGCTATGAATGCAGGGACGGCAAGGACAAGAAGAGGAAGATAGAAGCCTGTGTACGGAGTCGGAAGCACACTCCCCGCCCCGTTTGAGGCTATCATCGCGGGAATGCAGTTCGGCGGGAGGAGCACACCTATGAATGCTCCCACTCCGACTATGGCCGCACCCTTTCTCCTGTCGCTGACGGACTCTGCAAAGATCTTTCCGGTGGTCATCACGCTTGATCCCGCAAAGCCGGTCAGGGCTGACGGCAGAGCAATGAAAAGAAGCATGGCGAAGGCTTTCAGCACCGAGTTCTTGATTCCGCAGATCTTGCTGAACAGAAGCTCGAAGACACCGCTCTGTGCCAAGGCGGCAACGAAAACCGATGCGGCACAGACGCACAGCATGCTGTCAAGGAAGCCGAAAGGCCCCTCGACAATCTCTCTTAAGCGGATTCCCATCCCCGCGGCGAGGCTTCCAGCAACGGAAGCCAGGAACAGGAAGAGAACTGACCACTTCTTGTCATTCTTTGTGGCGATGGAGCCCCCGATGAGGATCAGGAACATCACAACGGCCACTAAAATCTCTTCTCTCATCTATAAAGTCCTTGTTTTTCAAGAAGTAGGACATCGTCAAGGACAAGGCAAGCGCCTTCGGCGTCCTTGACAATGTCATGCTAAGGGTGTGCCGATGGTACACCCTTAATAAGCGGCAGCCCCGTAGTGGCGGCGGTCATCCCCTATCGCATAGAAGAGGCCATCCTTGACCTCTATCGCGGCCACACAGCCCACATGGGAGCTGTACTCATGGTCTGTGTCATACAGTGTGTAGCCCATGGCCTCGATGGCCGCTATGGTCTCGTCGCTGTAGCCGCCCTCCATGTACATGTCCTTGATGGTCATCCCATCCTTCCATGTCCTTGGGGCATTGACCGCCTGGGCTATGTCCATGTCAAAGTCGATGTAGT
>JAFVFA010000029.1 GCA_017475725.1 Spirochaetales bacterium | reverse complement strand
CCTTCATATGGCGGACCCTATGAGAGATATCAGAAGTATCAGACAGGCAATGGCCACAACCATGGCCAGGGTCTTGAAGACACCCTGCCTGAGCATGTCGTTGGCCATCAGACCGGGGATCATGTAGCCTATGACGCGCAGATCCATGCCCACCGGATTGGCGGCCACAAGCACCTGCTGCACGACCCATGACCCTATGGTCGAAAGGAGGATGCAGAGGGCGAAGCGTCTGCGTCCGAAAAGGAATATGAACTGGTCCAGAAGCCTGACAACAAGGTAGACCACAAGGGAGAGTGCCAGTGTGGACAGCAGCCTGAGCGGCGAATTGAAGTACAGGGAGAGATATCCTGCAGAGATCAGCCCACCGGAGGCTATGCCCAGGAACTCTGATGAAAGAAGACCAAATATGACGCTGAGGCTTATTGCCACCTGAACCATCTCAAACCTCCTCTCCACATGACTGGCAGTACTGTATCAGTGAAATGCCGCTGCCCTTTATGTTGCCCATGCAGACTACGGTTGCCCCGCACTGGGCAAGAAGCTCCTCTTCGGAGCCCCTGAATGGAACGACCCTGCATCCTGGGGCCTTTCGGAATATGTAACGGGAACACTTGCGGATGTGGTCCCCCACCACAATGACGTTCGGGCAGTTGAAGGCGGAGAACACATCGGAGAAGAACCTGAGCCTGAACTCCCTGTCCGCACGGTTGTTGTAAACCACGGTCACTTCAGAAAGGTCCCCCACTGACCGGAGAATCTCCTCTGCGCTCTGCCTGTCGTTGGCGGCGAATGCGTTTATGACCCTGTGGCCGTTGACCATGAAAGGCCCTACCAGACCCATGTCAGGCACATAGGCGTCAATCCCAGGCTCTGCGGCCTCCAGATCCACACCCATATCCTTCAGGACCTGAAGCACAAGGGCACGGTTCCTCTCGTTGGGGCTGTCGCCGAAATCGACTATGACGGCATCCCCGTCATCGCTGAAGCATTGGTCAGATGTGTAGAACCGACTTCCAGTTGGCACTGAAAGCCTAAGGACCCTGCAGGTGGACTCTATGCTGTCCCCCATTGCATCCACATGGTCTATTCTGGCGTTGGTGATGATGCTCACTGTAGGTCGGACCATGGAGGAGATCAGAATCTGGTTCTCCGGCCTGACAGCCATGCACTCCATGACAACTGCGTCAGCACCATGCCTGGAGGCCAGTCTGAACACCTGGATGCTCTCACGCAGGATGCTCGGTCCGAAGGTCCTGTTGACGGCTCTGATCTCACCGTCAGGCAGGACGAATGCGGCCTCCGAACCGGTGGTCTTTGCCACAACGGTCATTCCGGAGGCCTTCAGGGCACTTGCAAGCATGCGTGTGACGGTGGTCTTCCCCCTTGTCCCGTTCACCAGAATGCGCACAGGGACCCTGCGGACCCTTCGCAGATGCAGCTGGGTCTGGATTGCGCCGAGGACTATGAGAAGAGCCACCAGAACAATGACTGTCACCATGGATGCGAACCCTATAAATGACAGACGGCAGTCCCAGGACTGCCGTTGTCTTTCATCCCATCAGCAGAGTTCAGGCCACTGAGTTCAGAAGCAGGAGGCAGAAGACCAGTGTGAACAGAGCGACTGTCTCGATGATACCAAGGACGATGAGGTAGTTTGAAGTTCCCTTTCCGGTCTCTCCGAGAGCATCACAGGCTGCCGCTGCACAGCGACCCTGGAAATAAGCTGAAAGACCGATGACAGCTCCACCGAAGATTCCGATGAAGAGAGCCAGAAGCTGGTTGAGACCGTTCTGGAGAGCACTGTTGATGAAGTTCATAAGCAGGAAGCCGTAGATCGTCTGTGTGAGAGGGGCTCCTGTGAAAGCGACCATCATGAACGGTGCCGGCTTTCCATTAGCATAGCACTTCTTCCATCCGCCTACTGCTGCAACAGCTGCGGCGCCGATTCCGAAACCAGATCCCATTGCTGAGAGGCAGAGAGCCAAAACCAAACCGATTAATCCGATACCCATATACTATCTCCTATAGTAGTTTACTTAAGAATTCCTTTTGAAAGGTTCGTATGGAATTCCAGCCCATTCCATTCCGAGCTGGCCTGAGAACTCCAGAAGATTGAGACGCACACCATGAACCACAACGCTCAGCATGCCCATGATTATGTTCAAGCCATGTCCGATGATCAGGATCAGCATTCCGGCAGGGAACGCGAAACCCTTGAGCATCGGCGATGCCATACCATTGAAGCTCTGTGCAATTGCAAGGCTTGCCATTCCAACTGCAAAGAGACGGATGTAGCTCATGACGTTTCCGAAGGCACTAATCGTGTCCAGGAAGGTCGTGAACGCACCTCCAAGACCGGCTTTGATCCCCTTGCCAAAGCTCTGGCCCGGTTCCTGAGAACCGAACAGAATGACCGTGAACAGGCCTGCTATGACAATGATGAACACCAGCTTTATGTTGACCTCAGCACCTATGACCAGCATCAGGGCCAGGAAATAGATGCTAATGATCATCGCAAGCCAGGCGAAGTCCGCCACGAAAGCAATGCTCCTCTCCTTCCACTTGCGCACAACGTTCATGATGCAGGCAAGCGAAAGCTGGATGGCCCCGACGGAGAAGCAGAACTTCATGACCGCGTTCTGGGCTGCGGTGCTGTCAACACCGAAGTATTGCGGATAGTTCGCTATGGACGGGATAACAAGCGCCTTGAGGAAAGGAATCCTCATTGCGGCCTCGCTTCCGAACCATGTGCCCGTAAGCGCGCCCCAGATGATGGTCGCTGTGCTCATGACGTATATGAGCATGTTCAGGTTCGAGACCTTCCTGGTCTTGATGTTCAGGACCACACCCAGAACAAGGAAGATGACTCCATAGGCCGCATCACCTATGATCATGGCGAAGAACAGCGCCATGAACAGCAGGAACCACATACTGGTGTCGTACTCCCTGTAGCCGGGGACGGTTCCGAGCATGTCGAAGAGCGGTTTCATCATCTTGGTGACCTTGTTGTACCTGACCTTCGTAGGCACCGGGTCATCCTCTGCAGGATCGTCTGTGGCATAGGCCCAGCAGTTTGCGCTTGAGGCCTTTCTGAAAGCCTCCATGTCAGCCTCAGGTATGAATCCGGTCAGGAGCGTGAGCCCCTCCTCCTCTCCTGCGGCGTCCTTGACGCTGTTGAACACTATGTCGTCCGTGGTCCTGACGATCTCCTTGTCATAGCTTCTGACCATTGAGGCGGATGCCTTGACATGCTCATCGATCTCGGAGATCCTCGATCTCTTGGCGGCTATCTCGGCTCTGATCTGCCCCAGGCCCTTCTCGGGAAGCTGGAACCTGTTGCCGTTGTACTGGGCCGGCAGCTCGCCGACCACGGCTATGGCATTCTGCTTCTCGATGCTCTGGAGCATGATGTAGGAGCAGTCCTCAGGCAGGGTCTCCAGCTCCTTCCTTCCCATTAGGTAGAAGCTGAAGCTCAGGCCTGCAGCCTCAAGCTCACGGATCTCCTTCGGGTCGAAGTCACCCCACTTGGCTATGCCCTCGCTCTGGATCTCCATCCTGTTGATCTCGTCGGCAAGGACCCTTCTCTCCTCAATTTCGGAGACAAGGCTCGAATGCATGGCCTCAAAGGCGGCACCGCTGACCGGTTCCTTCTGGGCGACCTTCGGCTGCTCCATGAGGACGGATCTGATCCTGTTCAGCTGCGAGAGCCTTTCTGAGAGCTCCGAATTGGGTGCTGCGGTCTCTGAGATATGGATGACCCCAAGGTCCCTGATCCCGTTCAGCATCTCGATCTTGCGGTCCTCAGGGGCCAACACGATGATCTTCTTCATCTTCTCAATCATCTGACTCCCCCTTTGCCGCGAGCTTCTTCTTGGCTATCTTTCCACGCACGACCGCTGCGGTCTGCTGGTCTCCGATATATATACCGATCCTCCGGATGTTCTCCTTCGTCTCAGGTATCTTAACCTTCTCAAACAGATTGACCCTCTGACTTGTCGTCCTGAACTCTTTGCCCAGAAGCTCAACCTGCAGCTCCAATGTCCTCATGAGAGCTGTGATCCTTGCAGACTCCTGCAGAAGGACCACTGCCCTGTCAACCCAAAGCGGATAGTCCTCCACATTGTAGTTGATCTCCTTGAACGTCAGATCCTCGAAGATCGGAATGGTCACTCCGGCTATGTTGCCTTCCTTTCTTATGACCTTGTCCGTCTTCACCAGCTTGTCCAGCTGCATGGACTCGTCCAGCGAACGGTTCTCACCGAACACCGAGATCCAGTCCTGCACTCCGTTGACAAGCGCCTCCTGCTGTGCCTTGTAGTCGGCAAGCTGCGCCTCGATCTGACGAATGACCATCTGAAGTTGCTGCTTCTTGAGCAAAAGCGTAGGAAGGTACCGCTGATATTGCTTCAGCTGGTCTTTCTGCTTCTTCTGTTCATTCTTGGTCAGCTTAACAGCCACTTATGCCTCCAGCTTCCTCGGCCATCTCTGGGCGATCAGTTCACTGCGAAGACCTGTCTCGTTGGGCTCGAAGCACTCGGCCAGAATCTCCCAGCCAAGGTCCAGGGCCTCCTCAAGTGGAATGTTCACAGAGAGGTCCATGAGCTTGGTCTCGAACAGCTGTCCATACTTGAGCAGCTTGTCGTCCCACTCCGTCATCATGAATCCCATGGACTTCTTCTCAAGGGACTCCTTGTAGGCGCTGTACAGCTTGATCAGGCCGTCCATCAGGGCTCTGTGGTCGTTTCTGGTGTCCTTGTTGACGTTCTGCTTCAGACGGCTCAGGCTTCCGAACGGCTCTATGTGGCCGTTCCTCAGGTAGTACTGCCCCTCCGTTATGTATCCTGTGTTGTCAGGTACCGGATGCGTGACGTCATCACCAGGCATTGTGGTGACGGCCAGAATGGTCAGGGAACCTGCACCCTCGAAGTCAACAGCCTTCTCGTATCTGGAAGCCAGCGAGCTGTAGAGGTCTCCAGGGTATCCGCGGTTGGACGGGACCTGCTCCATTGTGATTGCCGTCTCCTTCAGGGCGTCGGCGAAGTTCGTCATGTCGGTGAGCAGAACAAGGACCTTCTTGCCCTCAAGTGCGAATCTCTCTCCCACCGCTAGGGACATGTCAGGGATCATCGTGCACTCGACAGTCGGGTCACTGGCGGTGTGGATGAACATGATGGTCCTGCTCATTGCACCGCTCTGCTCCAGGGTGTCCCTGAAGAACAGATAGTCATCATACTTCAGTCCCATTCCGCCCAGGATGATCAGATCGACCTCAGCCTGCATGGCGATCCTTGCAAGAAGCTCGTTGTACGGCTCTCCGGAGACGGAGAAGATCGGGAGCTTCTGGGACTCGACCAGTGTGTTGAAGACATCGATCATCGGGATTCCGGTGCGGATCAGGTTCTTCGGCACGATTCTCTTGGCCGGGTTGACCGACGGACCGCCGATCTCGACCATGTTCTCGTCAAGCTCAGGACCGTTGTCACGTGGCTTTCCGGAACCGTCGAAGACCCTTCCCATGAGGTTGTCCGAGAAGCTGACACGCATCGGGACACCAAGGAACCTGACGGGATCGTTCGTCTTGACGCCCTGTGCTCCGGCAAAGACCTGGAGACTGACCAGGTCGCCGTCAAGCTTGATGACGTTGGCGTAGCTGTCACCGACCATGGCCAGGTCGTTGTATCTGACGCCCTCGGCACGCACGGTGATGACGT
>JAFVFA010000008.1 GCA_017475725.1 Spirochaetales bacterium | reverse complement strand
GGTTGGATGCCCTTGTTCTGGTCTGCAGAGACCATGAAGACTGGGCAGCGGCGAAGAGAGATTGTCTCCTATCTGACTACCCTCTTGATGAGCTGGACTGGATTCTCCTACTCCATCAGCATTGCTTCCATGAGCTCCTCGGAGTTCATGGAGATGGTATCGAGAAGCTCCTCTCTCTTCTTGTTTGCCTCGTCGACGAGGTCTGCTGGAATCTCAGCGACCCTGAGCTCGATTCCGTCTTCGCCTGCGTCGAAGTAGTAGGCCTTCATCTCTACAAGGTCAACGACACCCTGGAGCTTGTCCTCGAGACCGATCGGAAGCTCGACCAGGACTGCGTTCAGATGGAGCTTCTCCCTCATCTGCCCGACTACACGGTACGGGTTGGCACCTACACGGTCACACTTGTTTATGAATGCGATTCTAGGAACTTTGTAGCGGTCCATCTGTCTGTCGACTGTGATGCTCTGGCTCTGGACTCCACCGACTGAGCAGAGAACCAGAATTGCGCCGTCAAGGACCCTCAGAGACCTTTCAACCTCAATTGTGAAGTCAACGTGGCCCGGAGTGTCTATGACGTTGATCTCATAGCCCTTCCAGTTGACGCTCGTTGCAGCACTTGCGATGGTTATTCCCCTCTCCCTCTCGAGTTCCATGCTGTCCATGGTGGCTCCGACTCCGTCCTTTCCGTGGACTTCGTGGATTGCGTGGATCCTGTTGCAGTAGTAGAGAATCCTTTCGCTAAGTGTCGTTTTTCCGGAATCGATATGTGCGCTGATTCCGATGTTTCTCATCTTTGACAGTTCTGTTGCCATTTTTCCTAAAACCTCAATGTATAATTCTAAAAATCCTTTACAGTAAAAACCTTAGTAACCTAATGCATTTCCGGAAAACTTTCAATAAAAATCCAAGAGAATAATCGATAATTTATTGCGGGAAATGCATGTCCCCCTATTGTGGAGGAGCTGGACGGACATATTGCATGCGCATTATGGACAATCTGACCTATCATTGTTTTGCTTCTTGTGCTACCATCGCATACCGAGGTAATCATGAGACTTGACGACATGAAGCCGGGACAGACGGCAAAGGTCATCTCCCTTGGAGGAGAAGGATCGCTGAGACAGCATTTTCTGGACATGGGGATCATCCCCGAAGCTGAGATGACTCTCATCAAACTGGCCCCTATGGGAGACCCTATGGAGTTCAGGCTCCACGGCTATGAGCTGACGCTGAGGGTGTCGGACGCAAGGAACATAGAGGTCGAGCCATTGGCAAAGGCCACGGACAATGCCAAGCCCTCAGAGAGGTCCAGAATCGACCATCCCGGCCTTGGGGAGGACGGCAAGTACCATAAGAAGGGAAGCGGAAACCCACTTCCCGAGGACACAACGCTCAGGTTCGCCCTGGTTGGCAACCAGAACAGCGGAAAGACGACCCTGTTCAACCATCTGACAGGTTCCAAAAAGCATGTTGGAAACTTCCCGGGCGTGACGGTCGACAGGAAGGACGGCATGATACGCGGCCAGAAGAACGCCGTTGTCACAGACCTCCCGGGCATATACTCCATGTCCCCCTACTCCAGCGAGGAGCTGGTATCAAGGGACTTCATACTCAAGGAGAAGCCCCACTGCATTATTAATATAGTTGATGTGACGAGCATAGACCGCAGCCTCTACCTTACAATGCAGCTTCTTGAACTTGGCATTACGATGGTCCTGGCGCTTAACATGATGGATGAAATGAAGGGCAATGGCGGTTCTGTGGACATCAATCTCATGGAATCCATGCTTGGAATCCCGGTCGTCCCAATCTCCGCCTCCAAGAACCACGGTGTGGACGAGCTGATCAGGCATGCCATGCATGTGGCCAGGAACCAGGAGGGACCGCTGAGACAGGATTTCTGCAGCTCGGATGACAACGGCGGTGCGGTGCATCGCTGCCTGCATGCGGTGATCCATCTGATAGAGGACCATGCCCACGCAGCCGGAATACCCACAAGGTTCGCCGCCAGCAAGATAATCGGCGGGGACAACCTGATACTGGATCAGCTGAAGCTCGACACGAACGAGAAGGAGATGCTTGAGCACATAGTCCTCCAGATGGAGAACGAAAGGGGCATGGACCGCAACGCCGCCATGGCTGACATGAGGTACGCATACATAAGAAAGGTCTCATCCGCCTGCATAACGAAGCCCGAAAGGAGCGAGGAGCGGATCAGGAGCCAGAGGCTGGACAACCTGCTTACCGGCAAGTTCACAGCAATCCCAATGTTCATCCTGATAATGGGGGTGGTCTTCTTCCTCACGTTCTTCGTCATCGGCCCGTTCCTCCAGGATCTGCTTGCCATGGGGATCGGAGCACTTGGTGACGTTGTGGCCAGAGGCATGGAGAGGATGAACGTCAACCCTGCCGTCCGGAGCCTTGTGATAGAGGGAATCTTCGAGGGTGTCGGAAGCGTTCTGAGCTTCCTGCCCCTGATTGTGATAATGTTCTTCTTCCTATCCCTGCTGGAGGACAGCGGATACATAGCCCGCGTCGCCTTCGTGATGGACAAGCTGCTCAGGAAGATAGGCCTTTCCGGGCGCAGCATAGTACCGATGCTCATAGGCTTCGGCTGCACGGTTCCGGCCGTCATGTCCACAAGGACGCTCCCAAGCGAGAGGGACAGGAAGATGACCATCCTCTTAACCCCGTTCATGTCCTGCACGGCGAAGCTCCCGATCTACGGGTTCTTCGTCAACGCCCTATTCCCACGGATCAGCTGGATTCTGATCACTGCCCTGTACCTTCTGGGGATCCTTGTGGGGATCCTTGTGGCAATGCTCTTCAAGAGGACTCTGTTCAAGGGAGAGGCGGTGCCGTTCGTCATGGAGCTTCCCAACTACAGGATGCCGCAGGCCAAGAACGTGGTCAGACTGCTTTGGGAGAAGACCAAGGACTTCCTGCACAGGGCATTCACCGTCATTCTGATAGCGACGATTGTGGTCTGGTTCCTGAAGAGCTTCAACTTCAGGTTCAACCTCGTCACCGACTCGAAGGACAGCATCCTTGCAACGATTGCAAGCTTACTGGTTCCGGTCATGCGCCCCATCGGGCTTGGAGACTGGAGGCTGATAACGTCTCTGGTCAGCGGCTTCCTTGCAAAGGAGAGCGTCGTGTCCACGATGCAGATGCTTTTCAGAGCCCCTGTAGCCGGCATAACAGCCGTCTCCATGCTGGTGTTCAGCCTCCTCTACACACCCTGTGTGGCGGCTGTGGCGTCAATAAAGCGTGAGCTGGGCGGGAAATGGGCCATAGGAGTTGTGCTCTGGCAGTGTCTGACGGCCTGGGTGGTGACTCTGGTGTTCCACCTTGTCGGTCTTGCATTGGGGTTCGGGGCATGAACATCTGGGACTTTGTGATTCTCGGCCTTGTGGCCCTTGCAGTGGCCGGTGCCCTGCTCTCCATCCACAGACGCAGGCGCAGGGGCAAGTCCTCCTGCGGCTGCGGTTGCGGCTGTGAGGGATGCAGCGCCTGTGAAAAGGCACAACGGAAATAGTCTGCTCTTATCTTTTTTGCGTTTTTTTTGCGTAAAGGCATGTAAAGGCTTGTCCCCTCCCCATACCTTTTCTTTTTTTCCCCGTAGATATATGATATGGTCACTTAACTTATAGAATGGTGGAAATATGGACATCAACGTAAAGAGCTTTCACCCGCTGGAAGTAAAGCTCCTCAGACATGTGTCTGCAGGGCAGGACATCACAGCAGATAGAATCGTAAAGGAACTGGACTACAAGATCGGTCAGTGCAACCAGGCATTCAGCTGGCTTTCCGCAAAGGGATGCCTTAAGGAGACAAGCAGGAGGACCATCGTCACATACGAGCTCACCGACCTCGGCCGCGCACAGGCCCAGGAGGGAACGCCGGCACAGAGGATCTTCAACCTTCTCAAGAACGGCGAGCCGCTTTCACTGCCTGAAATCGCCGAGAAGCTCGCCCTCGAGAAGAGCGACATCGGATCGGCATACGGAAGCCTCTCAAAGGCCGGCACCTGCGGAATGAACGCGGAGAACAAGGCCTTCGTCAAGAGCGATGCGCTTCCGGCAGACGTCACAGAGACTGCCGAGCTCCTCAAGAAGGGTCTCAACGGACCTATAGACGAGACCGAAATGACCGAGCGCGAGAAAGCCCTCATGGGCAGAGTCTCCAAGAAGCGCGGAGCAGCAGGATCACCCTACAAGATGACCGAGCGCGAGGAGATCACCTATCAGATGACTGAGGTCGGCGAAGAGGCCAAGAAGGCACTTCTCGAGGCCAACATAACCGGAGAGGAGATCGGGGTCCTCACACCGCAGATCCTGGCATCAGGCTCATGGAAGACCGCCACATTCAGACCCTACGGACTTGACGCACCTGTCCAGCGCCTGATCCCCGGCCGCCACAACCCATATGCCAACTACATCCAGTGGGTCAAGGACAAGCTCACCTCACTCGGATTCGAGGAGTTCGACGGACCGCTGGTGGAGAACGAGTTCTGGAATGGAGACGCTCTCTTCATGCCGCAGTTCCACAGCGCACGTGACATCCATGACGTCTACTACGTCAAGGAGCCCAGACACTGCAAGGAGATAGAGGAGCCTTGGCTCACCAACGTCGCCAACACACATGAGAACGGCGGAAACACCGGTTCCCGCGGCTGGCAGTACAAGTTCGACCACGAGTTCACAAGACGCCAGATCCTCCGCAGCCAGGGAACGGTCCTCTCAGCCCATCAGCTGACAAAGGCCAAGGTTCCCGGAAAGTACTTCGGAATAGTCCGCTGCTTCAGGTTCGATGAGGTCGATGCCAAGCACGGCGCAGACTTCTACCAGACAGAGGGAATCGTCATAGGCAAGGAGGCCAACCTGAAGGACCTTCTTGGTCTGCTCAAGATGTTCGCGGTCGAGGTCGCAGGCGCCACTGACTTCAAGTACGTACCCGGCTACTTCCCGTTCACAGAGCCTTCCATCGAGATCCACATCAAGCATCCTGTGCTCGGATGGTTCGAGATGGGCGGCTCCGGAATCTTCCGTCCGGAGGTCACCAAATCACTCGGAATAGACGAGCCCGTCCTGGCTTGGGGTCTTGGAATAGACAGAATGGCCATGATGCACCTTGGAATCAATGACATAAGGGATCTGTTCTCTCCGAACATTGACTCCGTCAGAACAAGGAGGGGTAACTGATGCCTAAGTTTGAAACCAAAGAGAAACTTCTTTTCGACCTTCTCGGTCGCAAGTATACGGATGATGAGCTTGAGCAGGTCTTCCCCCGCGCAAAGGCGGAGCTTGACGAGCATGACACCGAGAACGGGGTCTTCAAGATCGAGCTGAACGACACGAACCGCCCGGACCTCTGGTCCGCGATGGGGCT
>JAFVFA010000287.1 GCA_017475725.1 Spirochaetales bacterium | reverse complement strand
GTTCCTGTACTCGTCATCCACAGGCTCCACATAGCCGTTGGAGGTGGTGGCGCAAGAGGCCAGGGCGAACATCATTGCAAGCAATGCCAGGACCAAAGACACGGACAGACGATTTCGTTTCATAAAAAGTTCTCCATTCTCCGTCAACCCTTGACGGCTCCTCCTGTGATTCCCTCGACATAGTACTTCTGAAGCCAGATGAACAATGCCGTGATAGGGATCGCAACCACTGTGGCTGCGGCGCAGAAGGTTGTGAAATACTGTTGGATCTGCTCTCTTTCAAGCCATTTGTACATTCCGAGCGACACTGTGTACATTCCCACATCCGGGACACCGGACATTATGAACGACACGAAGATGAAGTCGCACCATGGTGCAATGAAGGACACCAGGATGGTGTAGATCACAATTGGCTTGCTGAGAGGCAGGGTGATCTTCCAGAAGATCTGGGACCTTGTTGCGCCGTCAATGAAGGCTGCCTCATCAAGAGACTTGGGCACGGTGTCGAAGAAGCCCTTCGAAACGTAGTAGGAGAGGGCTGCACCTGCGCTGTAGACTATGATGAGCGAGGTCAGAGACTGGAAGTTGTTGGGCAGCAGGATCTTCAGTAGGAAGTAGACGGCCGTCATTGACATGAAGCCCGGGAACATTCCCAGGACCAGCATGACGTTCATCATGGGCTTTCTGAGCTTGAACTTCATTCTGCTGAAGGCGTAGCTCACGCAGAGCACGAAGGCCGTTGTGATCACGCAGGAGATCGTTGCAACCAGGAAGGTGTTTCCGAACCACTGCATGAACGGTGTGTCCGTGAACAGCCTGCCGTAGTTTCCCAACGTCCAGGTCTTCGGGAAGAATGTGCTGCTCCAGGCGCCTTCCTCGGCCCTGAAGGACTGGCCTACAAGGTAGACCAAGGGCATCAGGGAGATGATGCTTAGTACAATGAGGATCGCATAGGTGAACCCGTTTGAGATCCTTCTTCTGATTTTCAATCCTAAACCGGTCATCCTTGGAATTCATCCTCCTTTGTCACTGCCGAGGATTTGTTGTACACAAGCAGGGAGAAGGTCGCTGAGATCACGAACACAAGGATACCGATGACGGATGCAAGCTTGTAGTTCCTGTCAGAGCCCAGTGACAGCTTGTAGAGCCATGTGATCAGAAGGTCTGTTCCCTTGGCTCCTGATGTGTACTTGAGAAGATCTCCAGGTCCGCCTCCTGACAGGAGGTAGATGACGTTGAAGTTGTTGATGTTCCCTATGAACTGCGTGATCAGGTACGGACCTGTGACGAACAGCATATAGGGGAGTGTGATCTTGAAGAAGGTGGTCACCGGACCGGCTCCGTCTATCCTTGCGCTCTCATAGAGGTCCGCAGGGATGTTCATCAGGATTCCGGAGCAGATCAGCATGGAGTACGGGACTCCGATCCACATGTTGACCAGGATTATGGCCACCCTAGTGTGCATGATGCTGATTCCGAACTTGAAGTTGAAACCGAACATCTTGTACAGCATCTGGGTTATGATTCCGCTCATCTCCATGCTGTCTCCTGCTGTGAGCATCTTGGAGACGATCATCAGGGAGACGAACTGCGGGACTGCGATGGTCATGACGAAGATGGTTCTGAACACCTTCTTGAACCTGATCCCCTTCTTGTTGATCAGAAGGGCCACGATCATTCCACCAAAGTAGTTTGTGAACGTTGCGAAGACAGCCCAGATCAGGGTCCAGCCAAGGACTCTTCCGAAGGTTCCCGAGAGCTGTGAGTTCTTGCCGAAGATCTCCTTGAAGTTCTCGAAGCCGACCCATCTGAACAGGTGCTGCGGGACCTCTGTGGATGCATCATAGTTCGTGAAGGCTATGACGATCATCGTGACCAGAGGCACGACGGTGAAGACGAACAGTCCTATCATCGGCAGCGAGAGCAGTGTGACGTGGAACTTGGTGTCGAAGAGCTGTGCAACCTCCTTGCGGAAGGAGAGGGCTCTCTTGCCTTCCTTGGCATACTCCTCAAGCTGACGGCTCTCCTTCAGGCTGTTCAGGTAGATGGCCACGAAGAAGATGATCATGAAGATTGTGAGTATTCCATAGAGGATGATCTTGAAGCTGTTGTCTCCAACGACCTTCTCATAGACGCCCAGATCATCGTTCCAGTAGTCCGCAGTCTCCACTATTCCGACCGTCCCCTTTGTGAAGAAGCCGTAGAAGAACTTGCCCAGATATGAGCCTCCGAAGAAAATCATGTACAGCACAAAGCCTACTTCACACAGCAGATAGATCAAACCCTTTGCCACCTGGCAGCGGAACATGTGCCCGGTCCCCATGATGACATAGGAGGCCTTTGTCAGGGCGTTTCCCTTTGCAAATCCCTTCAGGTAATTCGCGAATCCCTTTCCGAGTCCCTTGAAGAAGCCGAGGATTCCAAGGCCTATCTTCTTGAACAGCCTTGCAACCGCCTTTGGGAAGCCCTTGATGGACTTCTTGGCATTGTAGAGGAACTTCTGGAACGGATTCATCAAAAAGTATTTTGTATCCATATGCAGATTAAAAAACCGGCAGACCACTCAGAGGTCTGCCGTTCCAAGTGAATCCTTACTTGCGTATCTGAGAACAGAGTGAATCAAGCAGGGCCTGCAGGTCGGCGTCCGTGACCGTTGTCGGGTCTGGAGTGTCGACGAACTGCTTTGTCAGGCTTCCCATTGGTGTCCAGTAGGTTGAAGGTACTCCCTTCTGTGTGCGGAAGTACTCGGCTTCCTTCAGAACCACGCTGATGATGGCGTCGTTTGCAACCTCGGCTGAGCCCTTGACTGCAATGTTGGTAGGTCCGAATCCACGGGTCTGGAATCTGAGAAGCTGGTTCTGCTCGTTTGTGAGCCACTGGGCCAGCTTGTGGGCCTCCGCCTTGTTCTGTGAGTAGCCGTTGACACCGATGAGCTTGTAGCCGAAGTAGCCGTTCAGCAGGATCTCCTGACCGCCGATTGTTGCTGTAGGCATGGCTGCGATTGCCATGTTGCTTCCCCAGACGTTCTCTATGGCTGTCTTGTTCCAGGTTCCGGAGACTGCAGCGATGATTGTGCCGCTCTGGATGCCGGCGATGATCTTGGAGTCATCGACGTTGGCTGTGAGGGCTGGGTTCGCGAAGTAGGTCCTCAGGGCCTTCATGACCTCAAGTCCCTTTGCGCTGTCGTAGTTGATCTCGATCTGCTTCTCTGTCAGGTCATCGGAGTAGGTGACCTTGTAGTAGAGCTCCGGATCTGCGAAGAAGAATGAGCTGAGGTACCAGCCATCCTCATACAGCTTGTAGGCAACCTGCTTGCCCTGTGCAGCTGCGACCTCGAGCATCTTGTCCAGGCTCTTGACGTCGTCTGCGCTGAGCTTTGAGCTGTCGTAGTACACGAAGTAGGTGTTGTCTCCTGTCATCGGGTAGGCATAGACGCGCTCCTCGCCGCCGATTGTGACTGTTGCAGCATCGACACTCTCTGCTGTGTTGACAGCCTTGATGTCCTCCAGGATGCTTCCGCCCACTCGTGCCAGTGCACCGGCCTGGATGAGCTTGTTGATCTGGTCGCTTGCGAAGGCGAATACATCAGGACCGGACTCAGGGTCGTTCAGGACCTTGTCCGCTGCATCCGACTCTGACTGGACTCCATAGAGGAACTTGTAGTTCTTGTCAGGGTTGGCTGCCGCATATGCATTGCACATCTCCTTGATCATTGCCTGGTCTTCCTGTGAGGCCCAGACTGTGAGTGTGATTCTCTCTGAAGATGCTGTTGTTGTG
>JAFVFA010000286.1 GCA_017475725.1 Spirochaetales bacterium | reverse complement strand
GCAAGAACCGCCACAATAAGGATGATTGTTATTCTCTTCATGATTTGTATCCTCCAAATGGGAACGGACCCGGATTTCCTGTCCAGGTCCGTTCAACTGAGAGAACATCTCTCAATGGAATTGGTTACAATCGCCTCAGACGCTCCACTTGAAGGAGAGCCTTGCAAGCTGGTCGCCGACGCCTCCAATGGTGCCGAACAGCGCCAGGAAAATCTCCCCGATGGCCTGCTCCCCCTCCACACTGACGTCGGAGTAGATGAATGCACCATACTTTGACACATCCTCCCCGAACGGAGACAGCAGCAGGGCTGCAGGGATTGCGCTTGTGAAGTTCATGGAGAACCTCTCATTGAACTTGTAGTTGAAACCGATTGACGGACCGTATGTAATGAAGACCCTGCTCCCCTCTGTACCGAAAAGTCCAAGCATATCGGCCTGCAGACCGAGACGGAGGCTGAACTTCTGTCCGGCATAGGCTTTCCAGTAGACGTTGGCCATTGCACCGCCCAGAATGGAGAAGCCACCTGACTTGGATTCCTCGGGATCCTCGGAAGATGAATCTCTGGAGATGGCATCCTGGGAATCGGAACCGCCTTTGATGAGGGCTTCGATCCCGCTGATGGCTGCCGTCACCACAGGCATTCCCACCGAGCCTTCAACTCCGAATCTGTCGAATTCCGCATCCACCAGGAAGCTGGTGTTGACGAGGTTCTGCATGACTCCGAGCTGGATGTCTGCAGCGAATGCTGACGTGCATGCGATTGCGGCAATTGCCAATATGATTATGAATCTCTTCATGTTTCACTCCTTCATTACGATTGCACGGACCCCTCCCAGAATCCGTACACCACTAAAACACCCTGTCTGAGGGGAAGGTTACATGAGCGGATCCCCCTCAATCCTCGTAGTCCATTATGACCTTCGATTCCAGAAACTGCGGATACTCATTGATCCACTTGTCGTGGATGGGGCTGTTGGAATATGCCTCAAGCGCATCCTTCTCCATGTCAACGATGATCATGAGATCATACCTGTTTGACATGTTGATGCAGTTCTTGTGTGGGCTGACCTTATGGACCCCCTCCACTGTCCCGACCATACCCTTGAAGAGGGTTCCGATCTCATCAGCCAAGGCGATCTTGTCCTTGACCGAATCATTGAATTTGACGATCACGTGATGCTGCATTTGATTCCTCCATCAATCTATTTTCTTTGCTCTTCATCTCAAGGAACAGTCTGCCCATCCCTGCCGTCACGACATCGTGGAAGAACAGACAGATTACAGGCGGCAACGTCGCAAGAGGAGAGAAGTAGCTTCCCGCCATTATGATTGCAAGCCCCACGTTCCTGCATCCGAGTCCGAATGCAAGGGATATGGAGTCCGACAGATCTGACCTCAGAATGAATCTGTTGCCGGCAAATCCGATGGCATATCCCAGGACCAGGACAACAACCACCACAAGCATGCTCCACAGATAGCTTGGATTGAAGCTCTCAACCACAGCGGACTTCGAGCCTGAGATGCTCACGGGTATTATCAGAAGCAGAAGCAGTCTGGTGCCAAGCTTGATTCCTGATGAGACCTTTGAGATCCTCTCCTTCTTCACAACCGAAACGACGACCATCCCGGCGATTGACGGGAGAACCACCATCTTCACCATGCTCCAGACCATTGCCACGGAATCCATTGACACTGCGGTGGAGCAGGTCAATCTCATGATCAATGGCGTCAGGAACAGAGACAGCAGCGTATCGACCACAACGAAGAAGATCGAAAGCCCCTTGTTCCCGCCGTACATGCTGCTCCAGATATAGCTGGTGGTTGCACATGGACCTGCGAATATGAGCATCAGCCCGGCATAGATGTCCGTCCCCGGATCGACAACAAGTCTGAACAGGAGACAGGCTATGGCAGGAAGGATGACATGCCCAGCCACTACCAACGTCACTAGAGCCTTCAGATTCAGGGACTTCCTGAAATCCGAGAATGAGATGGTCAACGAGGAAGTGAAGCACGCAATCGCGAAGAGTATGCTTATGCTCCGTTTAAGAAAGGCCAGCCTGTAGTCCAGCAGAAAGCCGGTCACCACGCACAGGGGCATGATGAGCGGCATCCACTTCCCTATGAAATCATTGGCCCTGTCAAGCCTGTTGCTCATCAGACAGGAACCTTGACGACTATCTTCTTGATTGGGATCTGGGCATCCACAGCGCACCTTGGCTTGTGGGCATCTTCGGGTGCAAGGACGATGAAGTCCCCTGCATTGAGGAAGACCTTGCCGTAGTGTGAAGGCTCATCATAGAACTCTATGTCGTTCTCCTCGTCATATGGGACAGCCACGTCGCCGAGCTCCTCCCTCTTGCAGACACCGCAATACTCCATGCCTTCGATGACATACTGGACATCGAAATACTTCTCATGGGTCTCAAAGCGGTTCTCATCCCACTTGAATGATGTGTATCTCTGCACACTGGCCCTGACGCCATCCTCAAGTTCAATCCATCCCACAGGAAGCTCCGCAAGGTCTTTCCTCTTGAGGAAGTCGAAAGCGATCTGGAATTTCCTCTCCCTGAAATCATATTTGGCTTCAAGCCCGTTCTTCATGCTGAACATTCCGGTTCTCCTTTGTATTCTTGTTTATGCACTCGATGAAGATCTTCAGGACCATCAATGCAAACATGCATGAGAGGGGGACCAGAAGAGTCTTCAAACCAGTTCTATATGAGCCGGTGGCATTGGTGACACCACCGATGATCACAGGCATTATCATTGTCGCTGCCGTGCAGATGCCTATGCACAGGCCTGAGCAGAACGAGGACTTCATGTATCTCTCCTCCTGCGTGGACATTGTGGTCGGATAGATGCCACTCATCGACAGGCCAACGCAGAACAGGGAGACCAGTGCTCCTGCGGGTGTGTTGGCGTTCACCATTACGATGAATGACACTATGAAGCAGAGTCCGAGGGTTGCGATCAGGTACTGCTTGCGGACCTTGTTCATGATTGCTATGCACCCCAGCCTTCCGATGAGTATCCCTATCCAGAGGACAGAAGCAAGGTAATTGGAGGCGGAGTCTGAGAACAACCCGGTGTATGTGAAATATGAGACGGTGTATGAGAGAAGGCATGCCTCTTCACAGAGATAGAAGAACATTATGCCTGTGTTGTACCAGTATTTGAATGACCTTGGGATGGCAATGGACTCCTTCCCTCTGATTTCCTTTTCATTGGAGAGAGATGATTGCCCAATAAGAACAACTGCAACGAAAATCATCGTTCCTATTGTCATCGCAGGCCATCGCCACTTCTCCTGAAGGAACAGAGCCATGAGCACGGGCCCCATAACGGCTCCAATTGAGACGAAGGAATGGAGGAAGTTCTGTGCAACTCCCCTTCTGGATGCGGTCTGGTTGACCACTATGTTCGTTATGTTGGAGTTGACGCCTTTGCCAACGCCGACACAGATGAATGACATTATCAGCAATGCGGGGTTTCCTGTCATGACCAGAACCCCAAGCCCAAGCACCGGTGCCAGGGCAAGTATGACTGTGGACTTCTTCCTTCCGATCAGAAAAGGAAGCAGACCGGAGAGGATGTTGGCTGCGAGACCCCCAAACTGCATGGCTGAGGACAGAATACCCTGGAAGCCGGCAGAGAACCCATAGCCGTAGGAGGGGTTTCTCATGTCCTTGAGAATCGATCCCATGGAGTTGGCCATGATCCCGGAACAGAAGTAAAGGAAGTATGTTCTGTAAAGCAGATGCTTGTCCTCTGGTCTGACACCCAGCATCTCTGAAAAAGAATGGCTCATGAAAGTTTTCCCACCCCTTGAAAGAGAGCGGGTTTTACCCCGCTCTCAAAAGGAAAAAAGTTACCAAACGATAATCTCTTACTTGATTCTCTTGAGGCAGATGCACTGATGGTCTTCAGTTGCAGTTGTCGGGAACAGGAAGAGGTCTCCCTTGCTGTTGACTGCAATGCCATGTGCTCTGAGCTCGCTGTTGAAGTAACCGATCTGTGCGACGACCTCGAACTCCGGGTTGAAGACTGTGAGATATCCGCCACGGCCGACGCAGTAGATGTAATCCTTGTCTGCAACGATACCTGATGGCTGGCCGAGGTTTCCTTTGCAGTATGCAAGGACATTGCCCTCATTGTCGAACACATGGACGGCGTTCTGGTCTCTGTCGCAGACCCAGATCTGATCCTTTGCATCAACTGTAACGGCATGGACCATGAGGAACTTGCCCGGCTCGTCACCTCTGCCGCCCCATGTCTTGATCAGCTTTCCGTCTCTTGAGAAGCGGTGGACAGCAACGTTGCCGTATCCATCGGAGACATAGATGTCACCCTTTGAATCCAGTGCCACATCGGTAGGTCTGTTGAAAGGCTCAGCCATTCTGACAACTGTTGCCCTCTCAGCCTCTGTGAGAGCTGTAAGTCCAGGTATGCGCATGTAAGGCTCTGGCGGATAGAGGTTGCCGAGTCTTCTCTGCTCTTCATAATAATGTCCGTTGAAGCCGGAATCGCTTCCCTTTCCACGGTTTCCCATCTCGACAAGGACATTGCCCTTCTCGTCGAATTCGCGGACAACGTGCATCGGGATGTCGGCCATCATGTAGGTGTCATCCGGTGTTGCGATACCGAAATGGCAGATGGTGATGACGCCGCGACCGAACTCGCCGACATAGTTTCCTTCCGGATCGAGCTTGATCACCGGGTTCGGGCATCCTCTGACCTCGAGGAAGACATTGTCGTGCTTGTCGCAGAATCCACCTGCAACACTTGCATACTGAACGTGTGGTGGAAGCTTCTTGGCGAAGTCCGCAATGAACTCGTACTTGAGTCCGCCACCCTCATAGGTGATTGACATGTGCTTTTCTCTGTCGTAATCGCATTTCATTGTTTTCATAATCTTGAACTCCTTAGTTATGCAAGTTTGAATCGTCTGCAGCAGAAGAAGTTGTTCGCTGCAATTGTCGGCTGGTCATAGTAGAAGATGCCCAGTTCATTGAATGTCAGCTCCTTACCGATGAAGGACCTGTCCACAGAGTCAACGAAAGCCTTGTAGTTCTCATATGGAGCGGTGCCGAAACCAAGTGTGATTGACTTCTGTCCGGTGACTCCATCCTTCTCCGGGATCTCAAGTCCAAGCTCTGAAATGAGCTTTGTCCTTACCTGAACCCTCAGCTCGTCAAGTCCGAAGCTCTCCTCGAATCTGAGGAAGTAGGATCCGAACTGCTCACTGATCTTTCCGGCGACAATGTCATTGAGCTTGACGGTCACAGGCTTGAGGGAATGGGAAAGCCTCTCAGCGAACTTCTCATACTCGCTCCAGTCCTTGACCTCATATGGCATTCCAAGTGAGATGTGACGCGGAAGACCAGCGGCTGCAACACCGACTCCACATTCCACGGCACCTCTTCTCATTATGTCTCTGATGTAGTTCTCGGCATCAAAGTCAGCCAGAAGGCAAAGTGTACCTTTTTTCATCTGAACCTCCATTTACAATACTAGACTCGGGTACCACAGAGTGATCTGCGGGAAAAGACCGAGAAGGACAACCGCGATGAGGACGCAGATAATGAAAGGAATGCTCTCCTTGGCGACCTTCATTGCGGATGTGTCAGCAATGCTGGCAGTAAGGTAAAGCAACGTTCCGACCGGTGGTGTGTTCAGTCCCATTGCACAGACCATTGCTGCTGCGACTGCGAAGACATATGGATCGACACCGGCTGCGATGCAAGGAATTGCAAGGACAGGGATGAAGATCATTGTTATGACCAGTGTCTCGAGGACCATGCCGAGGATGAAGATGATCAGCATTGCGATCATGAAGACTGCAAAGCGTGAAAGACCAAGTCCTCCGATCCATGCCGCCAGTGAATTCTGGAAGTTCAGAGAACCGATGATCCAGATGAACACGGTGGCTGCTGCGAGCATTGCGAAGACGACAGCGACCTGTCTTGCAGTGGCCTTGATGCAGTTCCAAAGGCCCTTCCAGTCAAGTTCCTTGTAGATGACCATGGAAATGAAGGCTGCAAACACACATGAGACTGCACCGATCTCCGTGACCGTTCCGATTCCGACCGTAAGACAGATGAGAATCAGTACAGGAAGCAGAATGGCCCAGAAGTTGATCTTGAACTCCTTCCAGATTGTCTTGAATCCTGCGAACTTTTCGGTGCATGGGTAGTTTC
>JAFVFA010000285.1 GCA_017475725.1 Spirochaetales bacterium | reverse complement strand
TTTCTCGGAATGTGCATGATGTGCTAGAGTAAACGCATACCGATGCTGGAAATAAAATGCTCTTCATTTCTTCTGGTCTCAAGTGACGTCCACAACGACGAACAGGCCCTGGAGCAGCTTGCGGAGAAAGCCGCCGACCCCAGGTGTCTCGCCTTCCTCTACGCAGGGGATCTTGATGTGGAGAACTACTTCATCTCGCACATTCTGAGATGCAGAGGCTTCGTATTCCTGCCCGTCCAGGGGAACTGCGACAACAGATGGGACTGGACTGACGTGGGCATTGACCTGCCTATGTACCGGACCTGCACCTACAAGGGCCTACGGATCTTCCTCTCACATGGGCATCTGTACTGGAGCCCGTCTTCGGTCGGCCTTGACGACAAGGACTTCGACCTTGTGGTCACAGGCCACACCCATAAATGCGGAATATCAAGTGAATTCATTGAGCAGAAAAGAGTTATCAATATGAATCCGGGTTCGCCGTCACGGCCCAGAGGCGGCACGCGGGCCTCCTATGGCCTTGTCCTCTTCCAGGATGACGGGTCAGTTGATGTCCAGATCCGCGCTCTGGAGGGCGATGGTCTGCTTTCTCAGGAAGCAATACCTGTCCATGAGATCCCTGTAGGGAACGATTGAATCCACCTTGTGGTTGCTGTCCGGGTCTATGCAGAAGTGCACCGGCAGAAGGTTCTCCGTGTCGTTCAGCATGTCGAATCCAAGCATCCTGTTTATCTCGTAGATCAGACGCCAGCATCTGTCGCCAAGCTCCATGATCGTCTCCGACTGGACATCCTTTCCGGTGATTGTGCTGATGCAATCGGCCAGAAGGGTTGGTTTAACGCGCTTGATTTCCGATTTAGGAATGATTCTCATTAGTCTGCTCCGGCGTTTCAGGTTGTCCACCATTGTCGGAACGATCATTGCATCGGTGATTCCGTAGCTCTCCAGCCCCATGACAATGCGCTCGTTCAGGACCGCCCAGTCGGCGTGGTCTGCACTGCAGATGCCGCTGTTGATCTCGAAATGGTTCGTGAACCAGAAGCCCATGCAGTCGGATATGCTCTGTGCGTAGGCACCCCTGTAGTCGAACGGTCCGCACTCAAGCCCCATGATGGTGTATGCGAAGCTCTCGTCGTTGCAGGCCTTGCCCAGGGCGTAGGTTCCGAAGCTCAGAGGCTCGCCGGGCCCGATCCTTCTGGCAATCATCTCTATCAGAGGCAGGACCTTGGAGTTGTCCTTGAACGAGAAGTCGGGTTCGAACAGGTTGTCCGCCAGTCCGCTTGACCAGGCCTCGCTAGCCCAGCCCATCACGTTGCCGGTGGAGACAGGGTCAAGACCGAAGTCCAGGCACTGCGCATAGCGCTCGATGATCTTGTCCATGTCGAAGCACGCGATGTTGGCCCCAAGCATAAGGGTGGACTCATATCCAGGGATGGAAATCCCGTTGAGCGTCCTGTGTCTGCAGAGCACCGGACACTGTATGCAGCCGCCGTGCTCCGGGCCGTAGCGCCTGTTGACCTCGTCACCTGCAAGATGGAACAGCCTGGGGTCGGTTCGTCTGCTGAAGTTGAACACCGGAGCCCAGCCGTTCTTGCTCCCGCTCTTGACCAGGCAGGCAGAGCCGCTTCTCTGCATGGAGTTGCAGTATGGACTGGAAGCAAGGGCATCGTACAGCTTGTCGAAGGACCTCTTTATGCTCTCCTCATGCCCGTCGCGCTCGAATGCAGTATCGAAGCCCGTGATGCAGAGGCTCTTGATGTTCTTGTAGCCGAACACGCAGCCCAGTCCTCCGCGTCCGGTTGTGGCGCCCTCGCAGACCACAGCCGCGTACGGGACCTTCTGCTCGCCGGCAGGTCCTATCGACATCGCAGTGGTCATGGGTCCCACCCCCACAAGCTCCTCTATCTGGCTGACGCGGTAGTCTATGAAGACCTCTGAGATGTTGTAGGTCACCCCGCTTCTCTTTATGTCCACTATGGCGGGCCGTCTCAGCCTTCCTGTGATTATCAGGGCGCTGTAGCCTATGGCCCTGAGCCTCATGCCCACCGTGTTGCAGCAGACGTTGAAACGCAGGGTCCGGGAAACCGGGGACCTGAAGGCTATGCTGACGCTCTCGCACCCGGGCATGCCTGAGTTGCTGAGGGACGAGGACGTGATGACCACCGGGTTGTTGGACTCATAGGTGGAGGGCTCCTCAACGTTGGCTCCGGCGAACTCCGCCCAGAGCCTTGCGCCCAGGGCCGGGCCCGAGACATAGGCGTTCAGATACTGCTCGGGGATGATCCAGTCGTAGAAGCTCTCGTCGCTCAGATCAAGCACAAGGGCCTTCTCGACCCTCCTCTCCGACATGTCGTCCTTCGCGAAGCCTCTGTCCAGCCTCTCGAGTCTCTCCTTCAAAACCGCTATGTTCATTCTCAGTCTCCACTGTTGCCTTCAGCTGCCGCAGGAGCGAATGTGATGCCTCCGTAGACGCACACCTTCTCACACCATCTGCACGAGGCGCAGAGCTTGGGGTTGATCAGCTTCGGGACCTTGTCCCCGACCGGTCTGGTCAGGATGCCCGCCGGGCACATCTCGTAGCACTTGCCGCAGCGCTTGCACAGATCCTTGTCGAAGTGGGGGACAAGCCATGACCTCTTGCTCTCGCGTACTGAGAGGTTCCCCTCCGGATCCCTGACGGAAGAGACCATGCAGACACGGGCGCACGCACCGCAGCCAATGCAGTAGTCGCCGTCTATGGAGTGGATCCTGCCCGGTCCGCCCGAGATCGCCTTGACCGGGCAGATTGAGAGGCACATCCCACAGCCTGTGCATGTATCCAGAATCTCATACGCCATGCTAAGCAATTTAATACCATTGACGCTGTGCGTCAATCTTCGTAGTCGCTGTCACCTATGAACTCACGCAACAGGGAGTCGCTCGGGACGAACGACGACGGTATGTTGTAGATGTTCTCCAGGAAGGCCAGTAGTCTCTGCGCATGCGTGTAGGCCGTTCCGGAATCCGGGCTGACCCCATGCAGCAGAGGTGTGACGAACGGCGACAGGACGCCAAGCTCGTAGTCCAGTGCGCTGTTGAACATAACATCCGCATTGTTCTGGTTCGGGAAGATGTGGACCCTCTCTCCGCGTGACACGCTTGGCCACATGAGCAGGGTCTCCTCCGCGCTGGTCCCACGGGTGCGATGATCACGGAGGATCCTTCGGAGCATCCTGTCGTCCGTTGTGGATACTCTGTTGCAGTCGTCCATGTTCAGCTGCGTCAGAGCTGAGATGTAGACCTTGTACACGAACCTGGGATCTATCATCGATGTGATCCTCCCGTTCAGTCCGTGGATGCCCTCTATGACGAAAATGGTGTCCTCTTTCAGCGATATGGGCTCGTTTTTGTAATATGTCTCGTTCCTGACAAAGCTGTAATGCGGGAGATCGACCTCCTTGCCGGAGAACAGGTCCTCCATGTTCTGCCTGAACATGTCCACATTCAGGGCCTCAAGGGCCTCAAGGTCGGGCTTGCCGTCCTCGTCCAGAGGGCAGTCGGCCTTCTTCTTGTAGTAGTTGTCCAGGGATATCCTGATGGGTGATGCGCTCAGAAGCAGAAGCTGCTCGCAGAGCCTCTTGGCGAACGTGGTCTTGCCCGATGATGACGGCCCTGCAATGAACACGGCCTTGGCGCCCTTGCGCTTTATCTCGTCCGCAATGTTGGCCAGTTTCCTGCGCTGGAGGGCCTCTGCAAGCCTGACGTACTGCTCCGCGGTGTTGTCTGCGCAGCGGCGGTTCATCTCGCCCACATAGCTGACCCCAAGGATCTTTCCCCATTCGCGGTACTCGTCGAAGACCTCGAACAGCCTCTGGTTGTCCTTGTACGGGAGCACCGACGTTATGCTGTCACGGACAGGGTACCTGAGAAGCATCCCGCAGTCCCCGAAGCGGCGCAGCTCCCAAAGCCCGAGCATCCTTGTGTTGGACGCGATGGGCTCGTAGGCTATGTGGTAGTAGTTCTGGATCTTGTACAGATTCACGGACGGGTTGTTTCTGGACTGCAGAAGGAGCACCGCATCCTCGAAGCCCTGCCTTGCAAGGACCCTCATGGCCTCCTGGCTGGACAGGGTCATGTACCTGATTGGCAGCGCCTGGTCCACAAGCTCATGCATCTTGGCGCAAAGAAGGCCTATTTCCTCATCATTGGTGTTCTTTCCGTCCTCAAAGTTGAAATAGAAGCCATCGCCAAGTGAATGGCCTATCACAAGGCGCCTGGATGGGAACACAAGCTTGGAGGCGTAGCAAAGAAGGAAGCATATGCTGTGTCTGTAGATTCTTCTCCCGAAGCCCTGGAACGCCTTTATGGGCTCTATCGGGCATGACATGGGAACCGGTGCGTCAAGCGGGCTGAGAGCTCCGTTGACCAAAGCGCCCACAATGGGGTTGTCCTGGTATACAGGGATGTCCTTCCTGCTCTTGACTGTGATTATCCCGGCTGCCCTCAGGGCCTCTTCGACCGTGGAGAAAGCGGGCATTCTGATCCTCTTGCCTTCAACTGAAACTGTTATCTCTCTCATAGGGTTAAGTATCCAATCAAAAGCACCAAAACTCAAGGGTCATTTGCCGTGGATGTGCTTCATCTCCTCGAACTCGTGCTCGACCCTTGCCTTGCACTTGCCGCAGCCTGTGCCGTAGCCTGTCAGTCTCTGCAGGTCCTCAAGAGTCTTGGCCTGGTCCGTGACAACAAGGTGCTCGATCATCTGGTCCGTCACGCCCTTGCACTCGCAGATTATTCTTGCCACCGACTTCCTGTACGGGTTCTCGCGGCCGTTCTTCTCAAGGTAGTCGTCTATTGCGGCCCTGAGAGCCTTGTCACCAAGGACGGAGCAGTGGAACTTGTGCTCGGGGAGTCCCCCAAGGGCATCGGTTATCTTGTCCGGAGTGATCCGGTAGGCCTCCTCAAGGCTCATACCCTTGACCATCTCGCTCATCATGGAGGTGCTGGCTATTGCGCTTGCGCAGCCGTATGTCAGCCATCTGATGTCTGTGATCCTGTCATCGGTGACCTTGATGCCCACGCGCATCTGGTCTCCGCAGGCAAGGGACCCGACCTCCCCCATTGCATCCGGCTCCCAGTTCTCATCCTTGTTCCAGATGTTCCTGGGATTCATGAAGTGGTCCTTGACCGTATCTGTGTAAACCCACTGGGCCATGAAGCTGTCCATAAAAAACCTCTGTATTCCTCAGCCCCTTGTAGAGAGCTGTCTAAGTCTCCTGATGATAGGAGGAAGGACCTCTATGACGTAGTCCACATCCTCCATCGTGTTGAATCTCCCCAATGAGAACCTGATGGATCCGTGCGCCAGCTCTATGTCCAGACCACCTGCAAGAAGCACGTAGCTCGGCTCAAGCGATCCGGTTGCACAGGCGGAACCTGTGGAGACCGCAATGCCTGCCATGTCCAGCATCAGCAGGATGGACTCGCCCTCCACGTTCTCGAATGACACGTCCAGTGTCCCCGGAAGGCAGTTCTCACGCTCCTTGCAGCCGTTGACCACAACGTTCGGCACGTTGGCCAGGATGCCCTCTCTCAGGCGCTCCCTCATGGCCCAGAGCCTGTGGCTCTCCTCCGCTATGTTCTCCTTGGCAAGCTTTGCCGCCACGCCAAGGCCGTAGATCGCTATGGTGTTGTATGTGCCGGCCCTTCTGCCGTGCTCCTGCTCACCGCCATGCACCAGAGGCTCGAACGGTCTCCCCTTCCTGGCGTACATGACGCCAACGCCCTTCGGTCCGTAGAACTTGTGCCCGCTGCAGGACAGGTAGTCAAGGTCCCAGTCCTTGCATGAGACCTGCATCTTGCCTATGGCCTGTGTGGCATCGGTGTGCATCATGGCCCCGAACCTGTGGGCAAGGGCCGATATCTCCTTTATGGGTTGGATGGCGCCGGTCTCGTTGTTGCCGGTCATGACGGAGACCAGAACCACATCCGGTCCCATGAGCTTCTCAAGCTCGTCCATCCTGACGCGTCCGTCCGCCGAAACGGGTGCCTGGTCAACATGGATCCCCTGCTTTCTGAGGTATTTGACCGTCTCAATGATGGACGGATGTTCGATTGTCGTTGTCACGATCCTGCCGCCCTTCCTGTCGATGATCGACTTGGCTATCATGAAGACCGTGTTGTTGGTCTCAGAAGCGCCGCTTGTGAATGTGATCTCGGACGGCTGGCAATCGAGGAGCTCGGCCACGTTGCCTCTGGCCTCCTCGACCAGTCTCTGGGCCTCTCGGCCGAAGGTGTGCATGCTTGATGCGTTGCCGTAGACCACCGGCTCGGCCTCCGAGATGGCCTTGATGACCTCTGGGGCCATCTGCGTCGTGGCGTTGTTGTCAAGATATATCATTCTGCCCATAATCTCTTACCTGCATGAGAAAGTTACTTCTGAAAGAGGACATCGTCAAGGGGTCGGTTAGATTCATTCAACTTCGGCCAGCGAACACGGCCCTTTGGGCACCACGGAGGACATCATGGCCTTGAACCCGAAGATCCTCTCGTAGTCGTCAAGCTTGGCCTGGAGCTTGCCCATTGCCTCCGCAGAGTTCTCTATGACAATGGCAACCTGCGAGTTGTCCCCGTCCAGAACGGAGAAGGAGCCCAGGCACTCGGGGATCTCAGACGAACGCTTCACCAGCCAGTCTATCTCAGGGCAGGTCAGCTCCATGTCATCACGCGCAATCAGGGCCATCCGTGACAGCACCTTCCCGATCTGCATGTAGTCCCTGGACATGAAAAGCCGTTGCATGGCCTGTGTTGCACCGTTCTTCTCCAGAATGTCGGAGCACAGCCTTCTGGACGCCTCGTCAAGCGGGACCACCCTGTTCGAGAGGTCGCTTATGGGAAAGTCCTTGATTGAGATCCTGCTTGTCAGCTCTCTGAGTCTTGAGAAGGCGGCCAGGGCCTCCCTGTGGCGGAGGGAGAACTCCTCCCTCATGGCGTTCTGGTTTATCTTGCAGTCAATGGCGACCATGCTGTACAGGCCATTGTCGAAGGGGTCATCCAGATATGAGAAAGAGAGCGTGTTCAGGTCGAAGAGGAAGTACTTGCCCGCCCTGGCGTTCAGGACGGCCATTATGGTCGAGTATCTGTACAGCTCCCCGCAGTACTGGATGCAGTTGCGGTGGCAGATCACACCCATCTCCTTTGCGTCCAGAGACAGCCCAAGGGCCTCCTTAAGAGCAAAACAGATGCCCACACTGACAAGAGCAGCCAGATTTGCAGAGCCATCTCTCAGAACCGGGCCATCAAGAGTGATGTTGAAGGTCTTCAGACCAACACCCATCTCATTGAGCTGGTGGAATATCCCCTTAACGTAGTTGCCCCACTTGTCCTCCTTGCGGTACTTGAGGGATGACAGGGCGAATCTCTTCTTGTCCTTTGTGAATGTGTTGTATATGTGGACCTGGGAGTCGGTGCTTTCAGACAGGGCCACGTAAAGGCATCTGGCATTTGTGCACATCAGGGCCTTTCCTTGGCTGTAATACGCAAACTCACCCAATATGGTCGTGACATCGGGAACCCTTACGACCACCTGTGGAGGTTCTTTGTATTCTTTGATGTGGCTTTCCTGGAATGCCTTCAAGTGCTCCCCTTTACCTTAGAGTAGCTAAAGTTTAAATCACAGTTGGAAATAAAGCAAATGTTTTAGGACCCAGAAAATGAAAAAACCCACAGGAACGACCTGTGGGTTTCAAGCAGACTCGGCGGTCTGGCTTACTTGGACTGCACGTTGTAGCGCTTGTTGAATCTCTCGACTCTTCCTGTCGAGTCAACGAGCTTCTGTGTGCCAGTAAAGAACGGGTGGCAAGCGGAGCAGATTTCAACCTGCAGATTCTTTGCCGTTGTCTTTGTCTTGATGACGT
>JAFVFA010000284.1 GCA_017475725.1 Spirochaetales bacterium | reverse complement strand
GGGATGATCTTGATCATTCCCTTACCCCAGATGTTAGCCACAATGATGATTGCCATGGCAACAATGGCGAGCCACCAGCAGGTAGAGGCGTTGGAGACTGCGGAAGGGGCAAGGTTCAGTCCGATAAGGATGACGATCGGACCTGTGACGATGGGAGGCAGGAACTTCATGACCTTCTTGACGCCGACGAATCTGACTATCAGGGCCAGGACCACATAGAGAAGACCGGCGATGACAACTCCGCCTCCGGCATACTGGAGCTTCTCAGCGGCTGACATTGCAGCGTACTTGCCAGAGTCAAGGGCGGCAATGGCTGCATATCCGCCAAGGAAGGCAAATGAGGAGCCCAGGAATGCAGGGACCTTCATCTTTGTCAGGACATGGAACAGAAGGGTTCCAAGACCTGCCATCAGAAGCGTCGTCTGGATGGAAAGAGGAAGTCCATATGAGTTAACAAGGATGGGAACGAGGACCGTTGCCCCGAACATTGCGAACAGATGCTGAAGACCCAAGACCAGCATCTTCGGAGTGCCAAGCTTTCTGGCGTCCCTGATAGGTTCCTGATTTGCCATTTTTCCTCCCGAGCATAGGCTCAAAAAAAAAGCCAATCACTTGGTGACTGACTGTTTGACATTGATGAGCGAGAAGGAACCCGAAAAGCTTGAAGTCGTCAAGGCTATGCTCTTAAGCTCCAGAACCATCGGAAAACCTCCTCCTAATCACTAGAAATGAAAATATCACTATCCAGCGGATAATGGAAGAGCTTTTCCGATGATTTCTTGAAACGCCTAGCGTATCTTCCTGGACTCCATGTAGTAGCGCTTCTCATTGGCCTCACCCATGCTGAAGGTCTTCCTTGGGAGCGCACCGTCCTTGATTATGGTGTCGAAGAACGTCCCCTTGTCTATTGCAGGCAGGAACAGACCTATGTTGCCCGGTTCGCTTCCGAGCTTGTCTGTGACGTCTGCCCCGTGGATGTAGTCAACGCTGTAGCCCTTCTCTATCAGGGCATCGATCACCTTCTGGAGCGTGCCGGCGGCTATGTTGGCCGCAGGGTTCTTCAGGGTAACAACCGCATGCTTGTCGGCGGTGCAGTATCCGAAGCGCTGCTTCCTCTGGTCAGATATCTCCTTTGCTATGCAGTTCCTGCAGCCGACCGTGTCGACCTCATAGGACTCTGCGTTATTGAGAAGCTCCTCAAGGAAGACGCTCTCAGGCACATTGAACAGGACACGGTGGATGGGCTCGAACACAAGACCCGGATCGAAGATGTTCTCAAGCTCCACAAGGCAGAACCTTGCAGGATGGCTCTTCCTCTCCTCCTCCGTCAGTCCCTGCTTGATGTCCTCCCAGCAGCTCTTGGCGGTTGCGAAGCTGTGGTTCCCGTCACCCATGGCGAACAGAAGCGGGTTCTTGGGATCGAGAGCATCATAGAGGGCCTCGAAGGCCTCTGTCAGCTGCTCCTTGTCCTTTTCGGAGTCCACCACCCAGGCCTGCAGATGGCCGCCGTTCTCCATGAGGTCGAAGTCAT
>JAFVFA010000283.1 GCA_017475725.1 Spirochaetales bacterium | reverse complement strand
ACGATGACGCCAGCGAGGAGCTCCAGAAGGCTGCTTCAGAGCTCAAGATGGAATACTGCATTGCAGTCACAGGCCTCGTGAGGCTGAGACCACAGAACATGATCAACCCTGACATGGAGACCGGAGAGGTCGAGGTCAAGGCCGAGAAGATCGCGGTCCTCTCGCGCTGTGCAACACTTCCTTTCATGATCGACGGCGACCAGGTGGTCAACGAGGACCTCAGGCTCAAGTACAGGTTCCTGGATCTTAGGAACGAGGGCCTTCAGCAGCGCATCAGGCTGAGACATGAGTTCATCAAGGCCATCAGAGACTATCTCTGCGACGAGGGTTTCTACGAGATCGAGACCCCGACCCTGATCAGATCCACACCGGAGGGCGCAAGAGACTTCCTTGTCCCTTCCAGAAAGTATCCGGGCAAGTTCTATGCGCTCCCGCAGAGCCCACAGCTCTACAAGCAGCTTCTCATGGTTGGCGGGTTCGACAAGTACTTCCAGATCGCCCGCTGCTACCGCGACGAGGATTCCCGCGGAGACAGGCAGCTCGAGTTCACACAGCTGGACCTTGAGATGAGCTTCGTCAAGCGTGATGATGTTCTGTCCCTGATGGAGAGGCTCTTCGGATACGTCTTCCAGAGGGTCATGAACTACAAGCTCCCCGCGCACTTCAGAAGAATCGACTACTACGATGCCATGAACACCTACGGCTGCGACAAGCCGGATCTCAGATTCGGATGCGAGATCAAGGACATCAAGGACATCATAGAGAAGTCAACATTCGATGCATACAAGGAAATCCTTGCCAACAAGGGTTACGTCAAGGCTGTTGTGGCACCAAGGACAGAGGGCTTCGACTTCACAAGGAAGTACCTTGACTCCGTCGGAGAGGCCGCCAAGGTCTACGGCGCAAAGTTCGTCCCGTTCATCAAGGTCGGTGCGGACAACGCAATCAGCGGAAGCGCCGCCAAGTTCTTCACCGGGCTTGAGGCCGAGCTCTGCTCATACATGGGCGCAAAGGACGGTGATGTGATCTTCATGGTCGCGCAGGAGTCCTGGAAGAAGTGCTGCGCATCAGCCGGAGCAATCAGAAGCAAGATCGGAAAGGATTTGGGCCTGATCAGACCGGGATTCGAGTTCTGCTGGATCGTTGACTTCCCGCTGTTCGAGTACAACGAGGATGAGGGCCACTGGGAGGCTGCACACCACATGTTCAGCATGCCGCAGGCAAAGTACATCCCGACTCTGGAGGAGAACCCGGGAGAGGTCCGCGGAGACCTGTACGACATGGTCTGCAACGGCTACGAGTGCGCTTCAGGCTCGATCAGAATCCACGATGTGGATCTCCAGAAGAGGATCTTCAGAATCTGCAACTTCTCGGACGAGGAGGCGGAGAAGAAGTTCGGCTTCCTTCTCAACGCATTCAAGTTCGGTCCACCACCACACGGTGGAATCGCACCTGGCATCGACCGCATGGTCATGATCATGAGCGAGCAGAGCTCCATCAGAGAGGTCATCGCCTTCCCGAAGAACAGCTTCGCGGTCTCGCCTATGGACGATTGCCCGAACGACGTGGACCAGAAGCAGCTTGATGAGCTCAAGATCTGCTTCAAGACAGAGGAATGAGCACTCTCTACATTGTTGCAACACCAATAGGCAATCTCGATGACATCAGCCTCAGGGCAATAAAAACCCTCAAGGAGGTTGATGTCATTGCATGCGAGGACACCCGTCACACGCAGACCATGCTCACGCACCTTGAGATTACCGGAAAGCGCCTGATTGCCTGCCATGCACACAATGAGGCAGCATCCAGCCAGGGGATCATAAACCTGATGGAGCAGGGGCTGAATGTGGCCTACTGCTCCGATGCGGGAACCCCAGGCGTCAGCGACCCGGGCAGCCGGCTTGTCCGCGCAGTGCGTGAGGCGGGCTTCACCGTGGTCCCCATCCCGGGTGCAAGTGCATCTGTGACACTGATCTCCGCAAGCGGCCTTGCAGGAAAGACATTCACGTTCGAGGGTTTCCTTTCGCCCAAGAGCGGACGCAGGAAGAGCAGGCTGAAGGAGCTTCTTGACAGAAACGAGGCCTTCATTGTCTATGAGTCCCCGTTCAGGATCCTGAAGACCCTTGGAGAGCTCCAGGCCTTGGATGACACCAGGAAGCTTGTCCTGGGGCGTGAGATGACAAAGGCCTTCGAGCAGTTCATCTGCGGCACCCCTTCTGAGGTCATCTCACAGTTGAAGGTGGTCAAGGGTGAGTTCGCCCTGGTTGTCCTTCCTCCGGAGAGGAACACTTCCGAGGAAGAGGAAGACGAAGAGTGATCACAAAGAAGAAGCTTCTGAGCCTGAAGGACAGAACCAGAACCCGAAAAGTGTCAATGATACTCCATGAGGCTGCAGTTGCATTGAAAAACAGGCAGACTGTTGATATTGAGTACATCAATGAGATTCTTCCTGTGGGTGGTTTCGAGCCTGTTGAGGACTGGTCCGACCCTGAAAGCACCGCCTTCAGGCTGGAGGACATGAGCCAGAAGCTCCTTTCGGACCTGGGAGCAGAGCCTTCCGACTGGGATTTCAGGGATGACGAGGGGAATCTGGATGAGAACAGGCGAATCATCCAGGACAAGGTGCTGGTTCTTGACAGAATCAGAAGTCCTTACAATGTGGGGGCCATCTTCAGAAGTGCAGAGGCCTTCGGGATTGAGAGGGTAATCCTTGTGGAGGGTACCGCATCACCGGACCATGTGAGGGCACAGCGCACCTCCAGAGGCACAACATCTGTCATTCCATGGCAGTTCATGTCCGAGGATGACACAGTCAGTTTCCTGAAAGGCTATGAACCTGAAGAGGTGCTTGCCCTGGAGCTTGGAGGAACGGACATCAACGAGTTCCCGTTCCCCAAACGGGGTGTGGCTGTCCTTGGCTCCGAGGAGTTCGGGATCAGCCCCAACGTCCTTAGGTGCTGCGGAAGCAGAATCACCATCCCGATGGGAGGGGCCAAGGGCTCGCTGAACGTGTCAGTCGCCGCAGGCATTCTGTTGCAGAGATGGTTCTGATCATTTTGCGATCTTCCTGTTCATCTTCTCCGCGCTGCGTTTGGTGTCCATGTAGATTATAAGCCAGATGACTACGAAGATTGAAAGGAAGATTATGGTGAAACGCCATAGATTGACGACGCTGAGCCAACCGTTGAGCAGGTAGATGCCCATATAGTCGATGTAGAGCACTGCACACTGTATCAGAGTCTTCATCACAAGCGGCAGGGTCTCTATCTGGTAGATCTGGGAGATTCCTGCAGCTATGAAGGCAAGGACAACCGATGACAGGATTCCAAGCACGGCTTCATCGACAGACAACGATGTGATGACTCCTGCCTTGTAGAGGCACAACCATACTATTGCAACGACGACCGGACCGCCCCATGCGTACATGGCGCCTATTGAAAAGAATCTTCTCCAAAAGTTCCTCATATTGAATATCTCCTCTTGAGTTCGGCGAAGCACCTTCTTGAGATGTCCTCGCACACTCCGTTCTCGAAAACCGCATAGACGGCACCTGTGAGTCTGACCTTGAATGCTCTTACCTTGCTCCAGTTGGCGATGGAGGACTTGTTGATTCTCTCAAAGCAGTTTGGCAGTTCCTCTTCAAGGTCCCTTAGTGATGTCTTCACTATGTAGTTTCTGCCTCCCTCAACTGAGGCGAAGGTCTTCCCTTCATCCACATAGAAGAGATTCACATCCTGGAACTTCAGGATCCTGTACTCGTTGCACAGTGAGTCATAGCCGGAGATCTCCTCCTTTGAGGCCTTGCCTTCTGCGATTGCCTTTATCTCGTCTATTCTTGGCGAATTCCGGTGTGCCGTAACAACAACCTGCTCGTCCTTGTCCGGATCAATGATGAGCTTGAAGTCCATCGGTTTCCTCCTTGCACAATTACGATAACGCATTTTGGCTGTGAAGTGTTGCCGATTCAGCTGAACGGTTGATTTCAGGCCGTCATCGGTAGTCCGGATGCCTTACCTGTCGGTTCTCCCACAATTATAATTTTGGAAAAGGAAGAAGAACACATGGATGCGATAAGAATTGAGAACCTCAGAAAGGAATACAAGGATGTTGTTGCCGTGGATGATCTGAATCTGGAGATCAGGGAAGGCGAGCTCTTCTCTCTGCTGGGAGTCAATGGCGCCGGCAAGACAACAACCATCAAGATGCTCTCCACCTTGGTGAGCCCAACATCCGGCAACGCCTTCGTCTGCGGACACTCCATACTGGACGACAAGTCCGCCATCAAGGAGATTGTGGACATCTCAATGCAGGAGACTGCAATCGCCAGAAGGCTTACAGTTGAAGAGAACATAGAGTTCTATGCAAGGCTTTCCGGTCAGGGCAAGGAGGAGATGGAGAAGGGGAAGAAAGAGATATACAAGGCCTTCGAGCTGGACAAGGTTGCAAAGAAGCAAGCCTCCAAGCTTTCAGGAGGTTGGCAGAGAAAGCTCTCCATTGCACTTGCGCTTGTGACGAGGCCAAAGGTGCTTTTCCTGGATGAGCCTACCTTGGGGCTTGATGTCATTGCAAGGCGAGAGCTCTGGAACACAATCAGATCCCTGAAAAGGAAGATGACGATCATT
>JAFVFA010000282.1 GCA_017475725.1 Spirochaetales bacterium | reverse complement strand
CGAAGGTCTTCGAGTTGTAGTACATGTTGCTGATGGTGATGGCAGAATATCCGTCAAACAGGACATCCGCAAGCTCCGATGAATCGAAGTATCCCAGCTGCATCACATCCTTGATGACATCATATGCAATGGCAAGGAACTCCGTATCGTCCATTGCCATCAGCCTTATGGCAAGGCTGTCACCTATCAGCTCGCTCAGGGTATCGTAGTCGTTGTTCGCCACTGCGGTCCTGATGTTGTCTATCCTTGCTATTATGGCGGACGTCTTGAGCGCGGAGAACGAGAACACAGGAAGGACGGCCTTTCTGGCCTCCTCTCTGGCCTGCTTCGTCGCCTCCTGGTCCACAAGGTCTATCGACTGCTTCGCATAGACGTTCCTCTCCGCGATCTCGCCTACGGTGTAGCCCGAATAGATGGACTTGTACTGGACCATGGTGTTCGTCTTGAGAAGAAGAGGCACAATCGCAGATGCGATGGCCATTATCAAAAGGCAGATAGAGAACACCATGCGTCTGCTGTTTTTTCTATCCGCTTTAATTCTTTTCATATGCGCTGATTATCCTTTGCACAACCCGTGACCTCACGGTGTCTCTGGCCGTGAAGCTCACAAATTCAATGCCTTCGATGTCCCTCAGAATCTCACTGGCCTGCACAAGTCCGCTTGCGGAGGTCTTCGGAAGGTCTATCTGAGTCACATCTCCGGTTATTATAGCACAAGAGTTTTCTCCTATCCTAGTAAGAAACATCTTCATTTGCGCCTGAGTTGTGTTCTGGGCCTCGTCCAGGATTATGCAGGCGTTGTGGATGCTGCGTCCCCTCATGTATGCAAGAGGCGCGATCTCAATGGCTCCGGAGTCCTCAAGCCGCCTTATTGTTGCAGGGGCTATCATTGCCTCCATGCTGTCATAGAGGGGCTTCAGATACGGATTGAGCTTCTGTGACAAATCACCTGGAAGGAAGCCCAGGCTCTCGCCTGCCTCGACTACAGGCCTTGTCAGGATCAGCTTCTGCTTGCGGCCGCTCAAAAGCTCACCAAGGCAGTAGGCAACGGCCAGGTAGGTCTTGCCCGTGCCTGCAGGGCCGATCCCGAACGTTATCTGGCTTCTGTTCATTGCCCTTATGTAGGCCTCCTGGTTGCTGCTCTTTGGGTAGACGGCCTTGCTCAGCACAGATATGAACTCCCTTTTTGCAGGCTTCTCCGGAGAGCCGTCAGCGGCCCTGTCCAGTGCATCCTGCACGGACTTGTACTCCATGAGTATCTCAGGCTCGCTTATGTCGCTTGTGATGCCTGACAGCCTCGAAAGTCTGTCCAGAAGGTCTATGAACAGCTTCGATGTCCTCTGAGGGTCCCCGCTCTCCTCCGTGTTGCACTCCACCCTGTCACCTCTGACGTAGATGCTGCAACCCAGAAGCTTCTCCAGATAGGGGATGTTCGAGTCGTTTATACCGCAGACGCTTCTGAGAGCGTCGATTCTGTCAAACACGAAACTGGTAGCCATCAGGTCCACTCCTTGCGGTAGCTGTCCCTAGAACCCGTCGCCTTGAGCTCGGGACTGGCGTTCCATTTGATGTAGACCGTCACGGTCGGAACCCATTCATACTTGTTGCTGTATTTTGTAGTCAGACTGCCCTGCGCGTCAACGTACAGGTTCCAGTCCCTCATGTAATGCACGAAAGTGACGCCGAAGGACGATAGGTTGAAACCGGTGCTCCTGCGCCCGTTGCCGAAGAAGTCGAAGGACTTCCACAGGTCCCTGAACATGCTGTCCATGCTGAACACGCCATCGTCGTAGTACCTGGAGAAGGACTTGTTCGCGCTGTTGACGCTGACCTTCAGGTCCATGAACTCCGCGATCTTGAACGTGAAGCTGTAGTTCAATGTGAGTGAGGTCCGGTATGGGTTCTGGAAGTCGTAGTTGAAAGCAAGCGTAAGGCTCTGCTGGAAGTCCATTCTCCGTTTCCACCAGGAGACCTTGTCCTGTGACAGCTTGATTGACAGGTTCAGCGCATCCTTGTCGTAGTCCTTGCCCTTGAAGGACATGGTAGCCGTGGTGCTGAGGTCCAGGAAGTCGGTGTCGAGCTTGTATGTGGCACCGAACGATAGCTTCTTGGCGACGAATCTGCCCTCAAAAGAGGCGTTTTCAGTCAAAGACAGGCCCTTGAACGGGACGATGGAGAATTTCTGTGTCAGCGAGTATCCGGCCCACGGGTCAGTGTCCGTATCGTCGAAGTTGTACTTGTTCGCCACGGAGAAGGACAGAAGCTGGTTCGAGTAGCCCACGTTGACATTGCCCTCTCCCTTCTCGAACCTCTCCTGGTTCTCCTCCCTCTTGAAGGAGAAGTCCGCGCTTGCAGTGAACCCGGCTCTTGAGTAGCTTGCCGACGGCCTGAGGATCTCCGTCAGAGGCTTGAACTGCATGTAGAAGCCGAATGTGAAGTTCCCGATGCCTTTCGAGATTGACGCGTTGTGGGCCGTCACATCGGTCTTGTCCCATTTCCCCCATCTGTCCGTCAAAGAGGTCTCACCTGATGAGACGGAGCTGTGGTGATGGTAGACCTTGTTCGTCAGGTTGTATGTGATCCCCAACTTCGGGATCTGGGCCACCAGGGCAGATGTCAGATAGAACTCATCGACCACCGTCGGGTTGCCGGACGTTATGTTTGACTTCGAGTAGTTGAACTCCGGCCTGAGCGTCTCCTTCACGGAGAACCACTGCCCAGGTGCGGAGGCGTCCACATAGAGGCTGCCCTTCAGCTTGGTGTAGAAGCTGTCATGCTCGAGCTCGTCCTTGAAGCTGTTGTCCAGGGTCTGGTTGTACGTGTACCCTATCTTCAGCCCGCCTGCAGACGACGTTGTGGTCTCCTCAAGCTTCAGATCCGGTCCGGAGTAGGCCTTGAGGTCAAGCACGGCTGTCTCAGG
>JAFVFA010000281.1 GCA_017475725.1 Spirochaetales bacterium | reverse complement strand
TTTGTTGTGTGAACGGGCCACTAGCTCAGTAGGTAGAGCAACGCCCTTTTAAGGCGTGGGTCATTGGTTCAAACCCAATGTGGCTCATGCACCACATGTCGCTCTCGTCTAGTGGTTAGGACAACGGGTTTTCATCCCGTCAACACGAGTTCGATCCTCGTGAGCGATGAAAGGACTTCCAGAGATGGAGGTCCTTTTTCATTTACAGGACCAGCTTCCCGTCAAGGTCCGAGACCTTCTTAAGAACCCCATTTCGAATCCTGTAGGCCTCTCCCCTGATCTCCTCATGGTCACCGTCGACGATCAGATAGCTTCCGTCCGGGATGGCATAGAAGGTCCTGCCCATGCTGTCAGGATAGGTTATGTCCTCATACACCCTAAGGCCGTCCAGATAGAAGTCCTTATATGACTCGTAATGAGGAAGAAGCATGGTCTCTGTAAGTCCGAGACCCGGTATGAATCTCTTGTATTCAGGGTCCACAGCCTCACCCTTCTCTTCCGGCTGAGCATAGACAACGGAGGCGCAGTTCATGCTTCCTGCACTCAAACCTACAACTATACCATCAAATGAAGCCATCAATTCGGCCAACTTGATGTCCTGGAAGAACCTGTTCTGGGTAGGCACATGACCACCTGTCAGAAAGATGAAAGAGGCACATGAAACCAAGGACGATGCAGCATCCCTGTTCCTTCCGTCCAACGTCTCGAAGGAGGAAAACATCATGCCTGACTTCTCGAAGGCACGGCGGACGATAGCCGCATACTCATCCACCCCAGCACCGTCAGAAGGGTCAGAGCAGATGTACAAGCCCCTGGCATCCTTGGGCCAGCACCTCTGAAGCTCGGAGACGAATCCATTTGCAGGATTCAGATTGTCAGTCCACACTATGAACGGATTGCTTGCCAGAAAACACTTCATTTCTTCTCTCCTTCAAATCCTATTCTACCACACAATGCAAAAAACTCCCCCAGCCTAAGCCGGAGGAGCAAATAGAGTTCGTATAGGGCCGGATCAGAATCTTGCGCCTACGCCCTCAGGAGCCTTGTCTGTGAGCTCCAGGAATCCGTTCATGTTGATCGTTCCGTCAGCGTTGCGTGTGATTCCACCGTTGATGGCTGCTGCAGAGTCAAGCGAGACGAACCAGTCATCCGCAGCCTTAGCACCATCAGCGTTCACAGAGGCGGAGCCGTCCCAGTAGAAGTTAGATGCACCGTAGACCTTGTTCGGATCCTGGTCACCCTTCACCTTCAGGTTCTCCGTTCCCGCGACCTGGCTTCTGTATGACAGGACTCCGTCTGCGCTGTAGTCTGTGTTCACAGCTGTGTTGGTGTAGAAGGCCACGTTGTAGCTCTCGTTGTCGTAGCTTGTGCTGCACTCGACCTGGATATCAGGACAGCTGTTGGAGTCGATTCCCTTGGTCTTGTTTGCAAAGGCGATCGAGTTGATCAGGGTGTGGTAACCTGAGAGGCTCTCACCGCCCATCTTGAAGCCGTTGCCGTTTCCGGCATTGATCTCAGCTCCAGCATCATCGACCAGATATCCGTTCTTGTAGGCAACCGAGTTTCTGATGACCACCTTCCCGATGGAGCCCGTCTCGACCTTTGCATAGAGGTCCCAGCCGTCGTCCGCGTTGTGGTGGGCTATGCACCCATCAAAGACATTCCCCTCTCCAACAGTCAGCTTGGCCGCAAATCCATCAGCGTCCTCGTAGCCCTTGTCTGCGTTGAAAAACGAGGTGCAGTTGAGAACCAGGTTATCGTGCGGCCACTCGCTCCTCAGGTCGGAGCTCTTGTAGCGAGAGATCTGGATTCCAGTGTTCCCGTTCCTGTAGGCATTGACCTGCTCCACAACATTGAAGCTTCCACTTATCTGAAGACCCTTCTGTCCGTCCTGCGAGTTCGTCACATCAAAGCCCACCAGGTGCCAGTGGTCTGCGGCAAGCGTCATTCCTGCAGCCTTCCCGCCGAAGTCCAGAACAGCACGTTCTGACGCAGGACCCTCGTAGCCCTCCGTCATGAGAGTTATCATGGCATCGGCGGTGCCGTCCATTCCGCGTTCTATGGTCAGCTTGGAGTCCATGGCGTAGACACCTGGAGCCAAGACGATGGTCTGTCCGGGCACAGCCTGGTTCACTGCGGTGTAGATGGATGCCGGTGACTCCTTGGTTCCGGCACCGGAGGCACCAGGGGCCACATGGACCACAGATGCAGTGTTCACCGTGTAGTCAACAGAGAACTCGACAGTCACAGGCTCGTAGGATGAGAGCGTCGTGAACTCATCAGGCCTGAAGCCCTCCGCCGGAGTCATCCTGACGACGAACACATTGGAACCGCTTGCAAGCTTCAGAGGGATCAGGACCTTCTCCCCTGCCTTCACATCCGCTGACTCCACCTGGTTTCCGGTCACTCCCCTGACCTCAACCTTGCCGTCGCAGTTGCTTAGGAAGTGAAGGATGTAGTCCTCGCTGTTTGCGACGGAACCCGATACCACTATTGCAGTCGGATCCACGGACTGGGCATCACGCACCTCCGCAGGAGCGTCCGTTGCAGGGTCTGTGATCTGGAGGCTTATGTCGGAGAACGTCACATCGGCGTTTCTAGACGCGAAGAACCCCACGTAGACGGAACCGTCAAGCTTGCTCAGAGCCTCCGTGTCGTAGTACTTGCGGGTCGTCGTGTTGCCGGAAGCATCTGTGTAGCTTACGAAGTAGCCTGTGTTGTTCTTCTCTAATGTCAGGGTGAACGATGTTATGTTGGAGACCGTCCCTGCAGGTTCTGCCGTGTAGTTCCCCACAATGTTGTAGGTTCCGGCACCAAGGGCCAGACAGGATGTCTCCAACGGAAGCATTGTGGAGCTGAACAGGCTCATGTCGGCAAGACCCAGAGCCTCAGTGATGTTCTCCGCTGTGACTCCGATCTTCTCCTGGGAGCCGACACCCAGCTTCATCGAGTTCTTCACCCCGTCTATGGTGTACTCCACCTTGGTCACGCTTGCCATGTAGGAGTTGTTCCAGAACGTGCTCTTGTCACCGTTTGCCGCAACCCTGTCGCAGGCCATCAGACCAAAGCCCTCCTGCCCGTTTGAGTAGGTCCACGTGTTGACGTTGGCGGTGGCTGTGAGCCTGAAGTTCTGCGTCTTCGGGTCTATCTCCGTGTAGTAGAACGCAAGGCCATCCGTTGAACCGGGCACAAGCTTCCCCTTTCCTCCAGTTGACCAGACCCTGACTGAACCATCATTGGCATTCCCCTCGAACCCGTTGTTCGAAAGGGAGACGTTGCTTCCGAACGCGCTGAATGACCAGGCAATCCCGTCCGCATTGGCCTCTGTGACCCTGTTGCCGGCTTTAACGGCCTCTGGGACATCCTGTGGCACAGGCTCTTTGGCGGCAGTCTCCTCCACAGGGCTGGCCTGTGTCTCAGCCACCTTGGGCTGGTCCTTTGCAGGTTCCGCAGCCTCGGTCTTTGCGGCTGTCCCTCCCACAACCTCAATCTTGAAGAAGTAGTTGTTGTTGCTTACACCGCCAATGTAATAGGTTCCGGCTGCATCGATTGACAGCTCAGAGTAATAGGGGCAGTTCTTCGTGTAGGTTCCGCTTGTGGAGACCACC
>JAFVFA010000280.1 GCA_017475725.1 Spirochaetales bacterium | reverse complement strand
TAACAAGGGTCGCCAAGCTGACGGCGGTAAATCTGGCCTCTGCGGTCCTGGCCACAGACTACGGCAAGGATGAGGACCATCCTGTGCTGATCAATGCGGACGGAACGACCTTCCATATGACGGCATTCCTGAAGAGCTGCACGACCGAGTACCTTGAGGCGTACCTTTCGGAGAAGGGCAGGAGGGCGGTGATCACACAGATAGAGAACAGCCCGACCATTGGGTCTGCCATCGGTGCTCTGACTATCTGACTCTCATACCTCTCCCAGTGAGAAGTCCCCGACTATCTTCATGACATTGCCGTCCTGGACCACCTCAAGCTTGTGCTCCGGGATGACATCCTTCAGGTTCCGGCTTATGAAGGAGAACGCCTCTCCGTTGATCTTGGCCATGTCGTACTGGGATACCCGTTCCAGAGTCCTCACATCTATGTTCACGACATAGCCCCTGCCGTATTTGGAGCCGTAGCCAAGTGTGAAGGCAAGGGAAGTCGAGAACAGCCCGTCGAAGCTCGGGTTTGACCCCTTGCCGCGTTTCATTCTGTTCGGATGTATTGCGTAGTGGTCTCCGAAGAGATCCTCAAGATGGTTGTCCAGCTTCTGGCAAAGTGTTGACAGTTTCTTCTCCAGCTCTTCCTGTTTTGGATGCATTTGCTCTATACTCCATGTTCTCAATCAATGCTTTTGCAAAGTTTTCAAGGTCATATCCGTGTTTCAGGCAACTGAGTTCAGCTTCGTGCTTCATCATCTGAAGCGCATATGGGTTCGTCTCGTCCATCCTGATGGCCTTCGGAAGCTTGTCGTCGATGCGTAGGTATCGGCAGTCCTGAAGCCCCTCAAGGACAAAGTCGGTGGTCCTCTTCTGGGCGGTCGAGTACATCGGTGACACTGCATCGGCCCAGTTGATGAGCCCCCTTGTCCCATCCTTCTGCATGGTGTGGTACGAGCCTCCGGTGCTCAGGGAGAGGATATGGAACACCGAGCATTCAGGGTAGAGTCTCTTGGCCTCGAAGTAGGCGTATATGGAAGGGTTGTTCGCTATCACACCACCATCTACCAGGAGCTTTCCGTCCCACTCCATCGGGGCGAAGTATGTCGGTGCCGCACTTGTTGCGCGGGCTGCCACCCATGCCGGGTATGCGGACTCGTCACCGTAGCTTCTGATCATCTGCGGCCTTCCCTCGATGAGGTCGTAGGCCATGATCAGGGTAGGCACCTTGGTCTCCGACATCGTTGCGGCGCCGAACCATCTTCGGCAAAGGTTCTGTATGTTGCTGGTGTGGTATTTGTCGCTGACCATCTGGACCAGACCGAAGATCGATTTTGCCTGGAATATCTCGTCACCCATAGTCATGTATGTCTGAAGGAGTTCATCCATGTCTATCTGGCCGTTTGCAGAGTGGGGCATGGAGGATTCGCAGGTCAGGGCAAGCGAGATCATTCCGCCGGTTGATGTCCCCGAAACCAGGTCGAAGTATCTTGCCATGTCCGCATCCCCGCCGTTGCGCCTGAGGCAGTTCTCCAGTTCGCGTAGGAGCACAACAGGTATTATCCCCCTCATTCCTCCACCGTCTATGCAGAGGATGAATCTCTCCTCAGGGCGTGGCGGCTCCGGCTCGGGGACCTGTTCCGGTTCGGGAAGGGGCGCCGGCTCGGGCTGAGGACGTTTGAATAGACGTCTGAAGAAATCTGATATGCTCACGCAGATAAAAATGATATACTTGTTATCAATCGTCAAGTCGCAATGGACTGCAAAGAGGAGCTTCAGTGGACTATTCTTTCTGTGAACTATGCCCCAATCTCTGCCGTGTGGACAGAACCGGAGGACAGGTGGGCCGCTGTGGACAGACCAATGAGATCAAGGTTGCATGGTCAGGTCTTCACAGAGGCGAGGAACCACCCATAACCGGCGAGCACGGTTCAGGCATGGTATTCTTCTGCGGCTGTCCGCTGCACTGCCAGTACTGCCAGAACTACCAGATAAGCCAGGCGGGTTGGGACGGGGTGACCTTGACAGAGCAGGAGCTCAGCACCCTTATGCTGGAGCTGCAGGCCTTTGGCGCCGCATCCATAAACCTTGTGACCGGAACGCATTACATACCATCGATAGCCTCTGCAATCAGGGATGCCAAGGCAAGGGGTCTGACCCTTCCGATAGTCTGGAACTCCTCCGGATATGAGAGCGTTGAGGCGTTGAAGCTGGTTGACCCTCTGATAGACCTGTATCTCCTGGACGTGAAGACATTGGACCACAAGGTGGCATCGGAGTTCTGCGGACTCTCCCGCTATGCCGATGCGATAGTCCCGGTCATGAAGTTCCTGAAGCGGCGCCATCCTTCAACCGACCTCGAGAACGGGCTGAAGGGGACTCTGGTCAGGCATCTTGTCTTCCCGGGCTGCCTTGACGCCACCGTTGACTTCCTTCACTGGTATGCAGACAACTTCAAGGACTGCACACTTCTGTCCCTGATGGTCCAGTTCGTCCCTCCAAAGGATGACCCGGGTTTCAGCAAGATGACAAAGGAGGAGTACAACATGCTCCTGGACCTTGTGGATCGCCTTGGTATCGACGGCTTTGTACAGGAGATGGATGAGAACGAGATTCTCTGGATCCCCGATTTCAGGAGGGACCAGCCTTTCCCCGAGAGCTTCGCCGACCCTCTGCCATATTTCCTAGACATCAAGAATTCCACATTGCTATAATCGGAAGGTAAACTAAACGGATCAAGAGGCCACCATGGATGAAGTCAGAGTTATAGAGATCAAGAAGAGCATCTTCGAGGACAACGACAGGGATGCGGACAGGCTCCGCGCGGATCTGAAGAGGGAGGGCGTCTTCCTGCTGAATCTGATGTCCTCCCCGGGAAGCGGAAAGACAACGACCCTGATCAGAACCATAAACATGCTGAAGGACCGCATGAACGTGGCTGTGATGGAGGCCGACATAGACTCTGATGTGGATGCCAAGAAGATCCTTGCAGCCACAGGGGTCCAGTCAATCCAGCTGCACACCGGCGGCATGTGCCACCTGGATGCCGAGATGACAAGACAGGGGCTTGACAATCTGGACCTGAAGAATGTGGACCTGGCAATACTCGAGAATGTTGGCAACCTTGTCTGCCCCGCCGAGTTCGATACAGGTTCAAGCAAGAACTGCATGATCCTTTCAGTACCCGAAGGGCATGACAAACCCCTGAAATATCCTCTTATGTTCTCAATCTGCGACCTTGTTCTGGTGAACAAGATTGACGTAATGCCATACTTTGACTTTGACCTTGAACTGTGCAAGGAGTACATCCACATGAGAAACCCGAAGGCCACCGTGATCCCTATCTGCGCCAAGACCGGAGAGGGCATCGACCAGTTCGCCAAGTGGCTTGAGGATCAG
>JAFVFA010000279.1 GCA_017475725.1 Spirochaetales bacterium | reverse complement strand
ATCATGTTCTTCATAGAGATTGTGATCCATGTCATCTACATGAGCTACTGCCTCATCAGGATAAACCCGTATGGAGCCATACCGGCGTTGGTCATCATGCCAATAATCGGTGTCATGGCCATACTCTCGGAGCCCAAGGGTGACAAGCTCTCGGACAAGAGATCCGATGACATCGCTGACATGAACCAGAGCGCCACCGAGTCCCTCTCAGGAATAAGGACGGTCAAGGCATTCGGACGTGAGGCCGTGGAGGCGAAGCGCTTCGACAAGAGCAACCACTCATTCTTCAGACATTCGCTGAAGCTTGACTTCCTCTGGGCCAACTGGGTCACCCCAATGGAGGCGCTGGCCAGGATCATGATCTACCTCTCTATCCTGCTCTCGGGAATCCAGGTCATCCGCGGAAAGATGTCCCTGGGGCAGCTGTCGGCCGTCACAAGCTACACATCAGAGCTCTCATGGCCCATGATGGAGCTTGGCTGGCTTCTCACCGAGTTCGCCGCAGCAAGGGCGTCGCTCAGGAAGATATCCAAGATCTGGGATGCACAACCCAGGATCAGGAACGGAGAGAAGCATCTGGAAGCGCCCACAGGGGACCTGGAGTTCAACCATGTGACCCTGCAGGCAGAGGACGGCAAGTTTATCCTAGATGATGTCTCATTCCACCTTGAAAACGGAAAAACATTGGGCATCATGGGCGCTACAGGTAGCGGAAAGAGCACAATCGCAAACCTGGCCATGAGGTTCATAGACCCGAGCTCCGGAGCTGTCCTCACTGACGGCGTTGACCTCAGAGACCTGGACATAGTCAGTGCCAGATCAGGCAAGGCCATTGTGACCCAGGACATATTCCTGTTCTCTGACACCATAAACGCCAACCTGGACAAGGGCCGTAAGGGTCAGCTTCCGCAGGAGGTCCTGACTCAGGCTGCCAAGGATGCAGCAGCCCATGACTTCATATCAAAGCTCTCAGATGGTTATATGACCGTTATCGGTGAGAAGGGAGTCGGACTCTCCGGTGGACAGAAGCAGAGGGTCTCAATTGCAAGGGCATTCGCATCAGGCAGGCCGCTTCTGATATTCGATGATGCAACATCGGCGCTGGACATGGAGACGGAGAAGAAGGTCCAGAAGGCCATAAAGCAGCACAGGAATCTGACTATGATGATCATAGCCCACAGGATCTCCGCAGTGCGTGATGCAGACGAGATACTGATCCTGGACCATGGAAAGGTTGCTGAACGCGGAACCCACGAGAGCCTGATGGCGCTCAAGGGGATCTACTACAGGACCTATGTCACGCAGTACCCGGACTCTGCAGAGGCGCAGAACTTTGAGAAGGAGGCGAACTGATGGCTGTAAACACCTATAAGCAGGACGAGAAAGTCTCTAATGCAAGCAACTGGAAGACCCTTCTCAGGACCGTGAGCTACCTGAAGGACTACAAGCTCAAAACCGCGATCTCAATAGTGATGATACTTGCCCAGACCCTGATTGTGGCCTTGCTCCCCTCCCTGACCGAGCGTGCGGTGGATGTGAACATCGTCCAGAACGACATCAGGGGGCTCATGATCACGATGGGAATCGCAACCGCACTTGCAATGTGCAGCTGGTTCCTCTCCATGGGTTACAGGAAGCTTCTGGCGTCTGTCACGAACAGGATCGTCTACGACATCAGAAGGACGGCCTTCGACCATCTGCAGACCCTCTCCCTCTACTACTTCGACTCAAGACCAACAGGAAAGATCCTGAGCAGGCTGATAAACGACGTCTCCTCTCTGAAGGACATGTTCTCAAGACTTATAACGACGCTGATCCCGAACCTCACACTGATAATCGCAATAGTGATAATCATGCTCAAATCCAGTCCGGTCCTCAGCCTTTCGGCCTTCATAGTGGTACCGCTGCTGGTTCTCAGCATGTACTTCATAATGATAAAGGGCTTCAAGAACTGGATGGATTTCAGACAGAAGAACTCCAACATGAACGCCTATACACATGAATCCTATGCGGGAATCAAGGTGATACAGGCCTTCGATGCCGAAAAGGAGACCATCACGGAAGGCGACAAGATCATGAAGGACGTGGAGAACGCATGGGTCAAGGCTGTTAGAAGGTCGGACCTTCTGAACATAGTCGTCAACTGGTCCATGGGAATCGGGTACTTCGTGCTCTACCTCTTCGCAGTCAAATGGCTGAAGATAGGTGCAAGCTCAGTCGGGCAGCTGATTGCCTTCGCATCCTACATAGCCCTCTTCTGGCAGCCGATCAGGTCCCTCGCCGCCGCGTTCAACCAGTTCACGAACCAGGTCACAAGCGCCCAGCGGGTCTTCGAGCTCATGGACACCGAATCCATACTCCAGGAGGTCCCGGACGCAACGGAGCTGAAGGTGTCTGAGGGCAAGGTCGACTTCGAGGACATCTGCTTCGCCTACCCTGACGAGCCTGATGTGGAGATAATCCATGACCTGGAGCTCCATGTCAAACCAGGTGAGATGATAGCCCTTGTAGGACCCACAGGTGCAGGAAAGACGACCATAGTCAACCTGCTGGCCAGGTTCTACGATCCGGTCTCCGGAAATGTCCTCATAGACGGTCAGGACATCTCCAAGGTGACATTGGCCTCCCTCAGGTCAAATGTCGGAGTGATGACCCAGGATTCGTTCCTGTTCTCCGGCACGATAAAGGAGAACCTTCTCTACGGCAAGCCTGAGGCCAGCGATCAGGAGATGCGCAACGCCTGCCATGAGCTTGGCCTTGATGACCTTATCATGAGCCAGCCTCAGGGCTTCGACACAGTCATCTCCCAGGATTCACTGTCCCAGGGACAGAAGCAGCTGATAGCCCTTGCAAGGACCCTGATAGCGGACCCGAAGATCCTTCTTCTGGACGAGGCCACAAGCGCCATAGACACAAGGACAGAGGAGCTGGTCCAGGCTGGAATGGCAATCCTCATGCAGGGACGCACGAGTTTTGTGGTTGCCCACAGACTATCAACAATAGTCAAGGCTGACAGGATCCTGGTGATCCAGAACAAGGGCATTGCCGAGGAAGGAAACCACAAGCAGCTCATGGAGAGGAACGGAATCTACGCAGACCTCTACAACTCCCAGTTCGAGGAGCTGGACAAGGACTGATTCCGTAGCCATTCGTGGCACTTCGTGGCCTTCGTGCCTTTCGTGGCCTTCGTGTCGTTCGTGGCCTCCGTGAGCTTCGTGACTACCTATCTTTCGTGTGCAAACTTACTCAGGCTTTTGAACTGAGGCGTGTTGTCCTTTTCT